>JABIGP010000206.1 GCA_018650105.1 Methanobacteriota archaeon | reverse complement strand
GAGCAATTCTTGACGCGCTTGTTGGTATTCATCATCCGTAAGGCGAACCATTCTACCCGATGCCCCAATAAGTAATGCCGGTGGCAAAATCTCTCTTTGTTCCGATTTTGATTTCACAAATTCTATGGCTTCCAAAGCAAGCGAATATAATGTAAGTTGCAATCGGTATTTTGCAAGTATCTTCTTTTCAGCGTCGGATGTTGCAAATGGTGACAATGGGTCTCCTTCTATCCTCTGCAACGGGTGACCTTTGTCCGCATCTAGTTCATCGAATTCACTTCTACATCCGGTTGTTTTCAAATCTACAATTTGTAGATACCCTTTATTGGATTGATCACGTAATGCCAATACCAAATCTGCTCTACCATCAAAGGAAATTGTAACTTGTTCCACATTGGCAACCGGTTTTGGTCCAGTCAATGAGAATACTGTCTTGAATTTGTCTTGCATAGCAACATTATGTTTGAACAAAAATGGTAATTCAGTTCTTAACCCTTCAACTGTGAATCCATTTTGTGTCTTTCCAACAGATAACTTTCCGAGTAATCCATTTTGGGTTAGATGGGATAATTGAATTAGCCGTTGCGAGGTTATTCTGGCTTGCTCTACATCATTTTTATCGCTACTAGATATGCCAATATTGAATTCTTCAAGAACTTGTTTGATAAGTTTGGCGTCAGCTAATTTGTCAGGGTTTGACTGACGCCACCCTTCAGGCAATTCAAGACAAGGTTCGCCTGTAACCGACGCTGGGTTTGCAAGGCCTATTTCGACTAGTCTGTGCATTATCAAGCCGAATTTGGTGGCGCTCGGCCAGTTTTCTAAAGCATCTTGAACGCTTTTTTGTTGTTCATTTAACAGCGACAAATCCTCTGGTTTCCAACCTTTGACATGCTCTAACCAATGACGTCTGCGGCATTGGTTAGATGTATCTAGTGAATGTGAACTCATTCTAATCGATTGTGAAACCATTGGCAATTTACCAATAGTGATTGGTGCTTTTTTCGCCTTCAATAGATTGTTGACTCTATTTTCAATATCCAGCCAATTGCTCAATGGTGACTTGGTTGAAACACTATCAAAACACTCTGGAGAATGATAAACCCTTAGCCCTGTTATTCCGTTACCGCCTAATTCCGAATTAGAATAAAGTTGACCTGGGTCTAATTTCAATTCTGTTTCAACATATCGTGTCAATAATGGTTCGTTGAAATTATCATCTTCTAGTAGCCAAGAAGAACCTGTTACCCTATTGCTATGTGCGAGTCCTCGTAAACCTTCCAATAACATTAGTCCCATGCATCGTTTGTTAGGCTTACTTTTGAAAGTAAAACAACCATCTTCTTCTCCAATCGTTGCTTCCTGCGTAGGGCTGCCAACAAGGATTAATCTATCCTCTACTCTGGTCATGGCAACATAAAATTCTCGTCTCCTCTCCGCTTGAGTCTGTGCCGAATCCATATTTTTGGTAAACTCCCAAAGTCCATCAAGTGGTCTTTCTCGACTTGTCCAAGGATTGATTCTTCCGGCGATTACTTGTGGAGTGATTAAGACATTTTCTTTGACTGCCATAACCGCATCCATTTTACCTGCATTGAATAGCCCTGCAACGACAACCACCTTTGATTGAAGGCCTTTTACACCATGAATTGTCATTACTTGAACTGCTCCACCAGAAGGTACTGAAACCGCCTTTGGACCTGTTTTTCCGAGCTCCTTTAATTGCTTCAATCGGTTGTATATCGCATTACTATCATGCCCTAATTCTGTTCCAATTTTATTTGTCAAAGCATACCATGCTTCACAGTTCTGTCTATCGGAATCTGTTGGATAAGCAATCAATAAATCAGAATGATCCAATACTGTGTCAAATACATCATAAACAGCACCTGCATTAATCAATTTTAACATATGAGAAAGCAAGTTTTTCACCGCCTCACTTGGTGCATTTTCAATTAATTTGCTCCACCAACCATCCTTATTCGGTTTTACTAAAGTCTTTGCAATCTGCATATCTTTGAGACCCATAATAGGTGAACGGCAAATGGCTAGTGCTGCATGTTTAGAATATGGATTGCTCATCAATTCCAATACTGCCATCAAGGTTACACAAACTGGACGAGATAACAGCGCCCCTTGCCGGTCAGCAAGAACTGGGATTCCTTTTGCTTGTAATTTATCAATTAGATCTGGTAAATGTGTTCTTGAGTGTAATAATATTATTACATCATCGGGAGTGATTTCGCCATCTTCTTCGGCTATTTCAATCATGGAACTTGTTTTCCCATCCCATATTTTTGTAGAATTATTATTGAACAATGCATGTAATCTTAAAGCGATAAGTTCATGCTCTAATTCAGATGCTTTTGCCTTAGGATTATCAAATGCTAAAAGAGGTTTCAACAAGTTTGTTTCAGGGGTTTTGGCTTCTAATTGAAGGGGCAATAACCATTCAAAAATCCCATCAGCATCATCATTTCTTGCTGGATTAAGTGGTTGTGATTTTGCATGCCAATCGCCAGGTAATACTTGATGACGTTCGCTGAATACATCGTCAAAAATACCATTCATTGTGTACATCAAATTGTGTAATGTTCTATGATTTGATGTTAGGTCAATGTGTCCTTCTTGGCGTTGTGAGGCTCGAGGCTCGTCAATTGGAGTAATGCCGTCATCCTCAATTTCTACTGGAATATGTGTCCACGGTTGTGACCCAGACTTACCGGTATCATGTTGATTTGAAAAGGAGTTTCCTCCGCCTGTCGGACGTGGATCTCTACCATATCCGGCTTTGCGATAAGGTGCGAGTTTTACATCGGATAACTCAATTTGATTATTGATTCTGATTTCTGATACAGCCCGTAACATCACAGTCACTTCTGCTTGACGGAATCGGTAGATACTTTGTTTCATATCACCGACAATACATACAGTTGGATCCCATTCTCCGAGTGGTGTATCTGGGTCGCCTGGCCTTCTGTCACGTGGACCCCATAAGCGCGCTAACAATCTGAAATGTGCAGGATTTGTATCCTGATATTCGTCGATAATAAAGGCCCTATATTTTCTTCTTAAAGATTGCAACACTTTGAATCTGCGAGATAAATCGTCAAGACATTTTTCATTACCTTGGGCTGCATTAAATGCCCTAGAGATATGGTGGTCAGTCCATGGCTCATCGCCCAAACTATCCAATGCATCAACAACTTCTACTGGATATTCAAAGCGACAAATCTCTGGGCAACGAGATAGTAATAAATCTCCTGCCAAGATTTGCATATCATCAAAATCATGCACCCCTTCCTGTGCTTTTCTCAAAGCCATTATCGCTTTACAACCTCTATGCACAGTTAACAAATCTGCTAAGACACTGCTTTGTAATTCACTAGAAATTCTCAATTCCCCTGTTGGGGCTCTTTCTGCGGGATTTGGCATCAGCGGCGAGATTCTGTGCTTACAATCAGCAGGCATCATTGGAATTGTAGAATAGGGCTCTAGTGTGAAAGAGCCCATTCCAAGCATTCTAATCAAGCGACCTTGTTGACTATCCAATAGCAAAACCATGGCTTCGATGAGAACTCTTGCGTTCTCCGCAATTCCATCTTTCAATGAGGCTGGTTTAATGCCCTTTGCAGCAGATTTTGATAATAGCCCACTAGGCCATTCCCTCTTGTCTATCTTGCCATTAGGGAGTGATTGAGGACCCCTGCCACTTCTTGGGAAAAAGTTGACATCATCATCTTCGTGCACTCCTTTCCATGATGCAGTGGCTATTGCAACCAACCAAACCCATTGTAACTGATTGGTCGCATCAACAGGTAATGGTTCTCTTGCTAATTGCAATAGATGATTAAAACGGGTTTGGCTAGTTCCTTGTTTTATTTCTGCGGCTGTAACATAATTGGCCGAATATTGCGAATACAAATTCGTCCAATTCAATAAATGGGCTTTCAATTCAGTAGCAAAGGCAAGGACTTGGTCTTGTACTGGTTCCACCATCATCTGTAAAAGTACCTCGCTTGGAGGGTCACTTTTTCCATCCCAACTTATTCCCATATCATTACAGCGACGTAAAATTGAACGCCTTGATTCCTCAACGAATAACGACTTCCATAACATTCCCTTGAACACAACTGCTGCCTTTTGTTGTCCTCCCAACAAAATTGCAAGCCGGTCTCTTGCTTCGATGAATTCCAATTTATCCGATAATATTCCGGCTTCTTGGGCATCGTATTCTGAACGAATACGCCATGCGGTATGCAAAGTCTCCTGTTGGAGTAACGGTGTTCTTTCCTCTGCTATTTGTTCACGACTTGGATGTATTGCGACCATGTCTAAATGAGGCGAAACGATTCCAGAAAGGAAAGCGTCGATAGTGGAAATGGGTGCATCATCTAATGCTGCAACTAATTTTTCAACATCAGCATCGGATTCGATTCGAGAGTCAAAAATGAGGTCTTCTCTATCTGGAATCTTCGGCAATGGCCGGAGAATTGAAACTCTCTTGCGAATTCTTGCCTTCAATTCTGCCGCTGCTTTCTTGGTAAAGGTAATTGCAACAACTTCACTAGGTGTAAGTCCTTTCCACTCTTTGAAATCTTTGCGTTCCTTTGCAGGGGCTCTAAGAGATCCTTGTCCTTGCAAGGGTTCTCTTGGACCATTTGGTAAACACAGTGTTGCACGTTGTTCTGAAGTGATTAGATGCTGTACATATCTTTCCGCCATTACTGTGGTTTTTCCAGTTCCTGCTCCCGCATCCAATGCAATGTGTTTGTCTAAATCCAAACCTAACTTTTGGCTGAGATTAAATTCTATTTTCTTTTTGCGAGCCATCAGTCATCACCTCCAACAATAGAAGCGGTGGGGCATGAACTCTTGACCAAACAATACTTACAACTCTTATCTGATGGTGTTGGATTAACCATTCCATTTTCTGCAGCAGTTACCGCTCTTGCTGATGTGCGAATTCGCTCACTCATCCATGCTCTAAACGCGGAAGACTCTGGTGATTCTCCTTCACCCAAATTGCGGTGATGTATTTGACAATTTTCAAATATTTTTCCAATTGATAAATCAACTAAATAATCTCTTAATTCGCTATCGATGTCAACGTAGTGAATGGTATCTTCTCCTACTTCGCTCACACCAACCCCTACTACTCTATCTCCTGGATTGAGGAGTTCCCATGCCCTAGCATAAACACCGAGTTGTATTTCATCAAAAATCGCCCTACGATGGCGGTCTCCAGCCTCGCCGGGCTTAGGGCCTTCAAGGCTCTTTAAATCTCTAATTATTATCCATCTTTTTGCAGGTCCACATGGTTTGTTATAATCAAGAGATAATGGTTTCATATCACCTTTATCATCACACAATAAGCCGCTTTGTATTGCTTTAGTTCTCAAGTGTGAAGGTAATATTACTTCATCAACTCTATCAATTCTACCAGCCAGTTTGAATGGCTTTTTCTTGGATGAATCATCGAGTGCATCAATAATAACTGAATCGCTATCCTTGGCCTTACAAAACCATTCACAAGCAATAGGTGCCACATCTGTTAACGCCAAATCTGCAGTTACTAATCTACCAAGTCTACCACTTAGTGGGAGTGAAATTGAACCATCCAAATATTGATTCCAAGTTGAGGTCGATATTCCAAGGAGGTCTCTTGTTCGGTGTACTGCGACTGCGTCACTTCTCGCCAACCAAGGTACATTCTCGCTCAAATATCCAAGCACTGCATCCCAAGCTTTTGCTTGCGTAGCAACTGGTCCCTTAGCCAGTGAAACACTCTTTGACATGGCCGGACCGCCAATTTCCACACCATGGCCTTCCAATATTGCTGCTTCACAATCGTGGATAATCGTCCCTCTAATTCGATTGTCTAAGTCTTCGCTTTGTGCTTCTTCTATCCCCGCACGTAGGTGGGATTTCATCCATGCCTCGCGTGGGCATTTTATCCATGATTGAAGACGACTTGCAGACCACTTTGCAACTTCTATTTTTGTGGTCTTGGCACCAATGTATTGGTTGATATTACTGTTTTTTATTTCTGCTGAAGGTAATGGCCTTGGGTCAATCGCTGGAGTCTTACTTTGCCCTGTTTTGAAACCTAAAGTTGGCCATTCTGACTCTGTTCTTCCTCCTGTCGTCACGAGGCTTTTTGTTGGCCGTAATAATATTGAATCAGAACTTAACATGGCTTTTCTATCCTTCCAGGCGATAGTTTCGCCAACTTCTAAATTAGAAAAATTTGGTTGCCTTGCAAATCTATCAGCCTGTATTTTTTCCTCATGTGCTACTGCGATTGTGCCAAGATGGGCAGGGGTTCCTTGTTCTTCCCATCCTCCTGTAATAGCCAAACCTAGTCGTTGTTTACTATCTCTGCCTCTATTACCTGAACGTTGACCGCGGGCAACGCCGGATTCAATGACCATTGAATATGGGCGAGGAGTTAGCCACTTTCCTTCTCCACTTTGACGATGTACTAGATGCCATGCTCGGTTTGGGTTGGTTGGAGAATATTCTGTTTCTGCAATAAATTCCGGTACCTCTGAATATTTGGAAACGGTTCCTTCCAATCTCAAATCGCCAATCCATTCGGCCAATGGCGCGCTTGGCCCACAACCTTCATCTGCCGTAGTATCAAAAATCACCACTGTTTTTGCTGCATTTAGTAGATGTCTGAGATGGTGCCGCCCTCTTCTAATTGGCAAGTCGGTGTTGTGTAAGCCCAGTTTTATCCTTGCCTCAGAATCAATCCATGGAATTTTTGGGGCTTTCATTGACCATGAATCTACATCACAACCTGCTAATATTATCAAATCTGCTTGTAATCCATGTGCTTCCTCAGGAGTTGCTAGTGTAATGTTTTGATTAGTGGTTCGGGAAGTTTCTAATTTTGAATTGCTCGCTATCAATTCTAAGAATTCTGTGAACTCTATGCCAGTGGAAGCAACCTCCAATTCACAATTACGTAATTGTTGAACTAAATTATTGAAGCACTGGTTGAATATTTGTAGGGCTTGGATAGATCTATCCTGATTGGCGCTTCTTAGCATCAATGCTTGCCAATCAACTCTTGACAATATGTGATTGAACCATTGAGCACCATTTGTTATTGGCTCGGGTAACGGTAATACTTCCCCGCTTGAACAACCTATTACCTCTTCTTGAAGCAATGGTTGTTCTCCATTCAGCAATAATGGTGCCCAGATACGAGAAAGGGATGCTATCCACCACTGGGTTTGTTCTAACTCTTTCAAAGTCCTTTCTTCATTGTCACCTAATTGGGGCTTGGCTTGAGCTAACATTCTCATCCATCTTCGAAGTGCACCTTGGCCTCCTAAGACATGGAATGATTGTGCCATTTTCTCTAATATTCTGCGGCTAGGTTTTGCTTTCCAGTCTTTTTCAATTGGATGTTTTTCACTCACCACAGCCCCATTATAGAGTGGAAGTGAGTGGCTTGAAATCAAATTCAGTAAGTTTGCCAAACTCCATGCGTTTTGACCACTACTCAATCTAGCCAATTGTAATATTGCTGTTATTGCTGGTTGGGAATCTAACTTATCTGCAGTTAATGGTAAATCATAACCCAATTGTTGTAATCTCTTTGACCAAATTTGGTTCCTTGACGATTTTGCTGCATCAATTAACAGAATGCTACCATCTTGAGTTGCTTGATAGTTTGACATTATCTCGATTGCTGCATCAACCGTATGTTCACTTCTATCTAAAGTAACAATATGGTGTTGTGTTTCCTTCATCACACCTATTGGCGAAAGCCAATCAGCAGGATTGTCCACTTGCCATATTGTATGACTTGGCAACCATTCAGGAAGTTGTGATTGCGTTATGAACACAATATCTTGGATGTATGAGCCGTGATGGCCGATGCGGAAATTTCCGGCATTACACAATTGATGTATCGGTTTGAATTTTGTGATCTCTGTGAGGAGGTCGATTTCAATTTCAGTAAAATCCGGTGCAAAATCCAATATCACAATCCCGCTTATTTCATTTAATGAAAATGGGGTTTCTTCACTATTTCTCAGATGTTTAACCAATCTTCGTTTTACCAAATCAGGGTGTGAGCCACCTAATTTGTCTTCAATTACGTCCAATACTTTGACCAAATCTTGTGCTCCAGGGTCATCTTGCCAAACCGTTGGATCTCTTACTTCTGACAATACTCGATGCAGTTGTAGTAATCTCTCCGTTTTGAAGGTCGTCCAAGCACCATATTCCCCACTATGCATTAAAGGAAATTTGTTTTCTTCAGCAGCTTTTATGCATTCTTTGTGAACGATGGTAAAAAGTGCAGCGTCGTTTTCCATAATACCTGGTAGCCTAAGGTCCAAGTGCAAAGATGCCACCAGCCGCTGAATGGTGGTATGTCTAGTAGTGTCTACCGGAATTCCACTAGATGATAATTTCAGCAACAAACTTGAACGCGAATTATCATTTGGATGTATGACTAGAATATCTTTACCCAACTCGGTTTGTAATCCGTCTTCAAGCCATGTAGGAATTGCCAAACCATGAGGTATCGCCTCTTTGGTTATCATTTCCTTTGCATGGCCCGACATTGTTAGCACCCTAGACTGTGTGAACTAATGTCAACTGTTATTGAAGGCTTGCACTATTATCTACTAATCATCCAATCTTTGTGGCATTTTCATTTTGCATTCTGTAAACAAATTGACGTTACTAATTCGTTCTGACTCAATATAGAACAACTGCCAAAAATGGCTAATTTGGAAGGTCTTGATGATTCATGTTTCCTTTCTTTATATAGGGTGGAGGAATTAATAGAAATGTGAATAAGAAACATTCTTGTTTTG
>JABIGP010000204.1 GCA_018650105.1 Methanobacteriota archaeon | reverse complement strand
CAACTTGTTGTAACCACTGCGAAAATTGTTGACTCTCGAAACGAGGTGATGGATGACGCAAGCACTTGTTTGGCCAGGATCTCCACCTACCCAAGTGAAATCTTTTTGTATCTGCCAAAATTACAGAGTGTCCTGATTCATACAACAATCTACCTAGGTGTATGGCTGCAGGGCTTCTCGCACATGTCACAAGTACCTTTGCCATGAACTCACCACCTTGTTATTTCGAATAAATTATGGCTGCTTTTGAAGCATACAGAATGGGAAGAACAGATAATTAGTCTTTGTAAGCGTCTTTTTGCCCTGTAACATCTGCCTTTCTTAATTCAGCAAGTTGCTTGAGTGCTTCCATCTGAACCATTGGGTCTGTTGAAGAGGCTGCAATGTTTTCCAGCACTTCAATAGTTTTTTCAGAGCCTTTTGCATGACTATCAAGTCGTTGTTGCTCTTGCTCAGATTTCAATTGCATACGTTCTCTCTTTCGTGCTTGAACTTGTTCAAACATATCCATCGCTTGTTTGGTTTTATGTTCGTTTACCTCAAGGTCAACCGCAACTTCTTCTCGCTTCATATCTGCATTAAGTTTAGCGACTTCAACTCCAGCTTGTGCATCTTGAATCGCTTGCTCGCGCCTGGATTGATTTTGAGCCACTTGAACACGATTAGCCTGATTCCAAGTTTCAAAATCAATAATTCCAGAGTTTCGAATTCGTTCCAGTTCATTGTTCATATTTGCTTTCTCTTGGGCTTGAATTCCGACCAGTGCCATCCTTGCTTTTAGTTCATGGCGGCGTTGTTCGGATTGTACTAAGTGATTAAGTTCCAATTCTTGACGCTCGCTCAAATGATCCTTTTCTACCGCAATTCGTTCGAGTTCCTGTTCACGCTTTAGTCTCTGTTCTGCAACGGATGCACTCCAAACAATGTATGCTCCAAGGAACAAAACACCATGCTCATCAAATGCAGTCCTAAGTTGTGATTTTATGTGGAATATTAGATCGTCATTACTAGTAGTTGACTTCATGTCATCCTTGCTAACCTTCTTCAGGAACTCCATTGATGCAGATTGTACTGCGCTGGAAAATTCTGATGCAATATCACTTGAGTGAATGGTATTTATTCCTCTGGCTGGGAAATTGATTAATCGTGGAGCTGATTCACGGCTGATTTCAAGTTTCAATACAACCATGCAATTTATTTCTTCACCTTCGGATGATTGACCTTGAACTTGAATCATTACTTCGTGTGGTCCCGAGAAGCAAAACATGAACGCACGGTTCGGGGTTTTTCTGCCAAATAACTTACCGATTAAACCAACTTGTGGATTGACTTCAAGGTGTTGCTGCGATACAGAACCAACTACTTTTCCATCCTCGAGTACAACACATATTTCGTTAGGCTTCAATATCACTTCTGCCTTTTCAGGTACGTCTTTTCCAAGCATATATGTCGCAAGTACTGCAGGGTTATTTCTCCATCTAAAATGCATTCTTTTCACCTTTTTACTAATCCATCAATAAACATATTTCTTTCCAAGAAATGATTTCTTGTTTGATTGATTTTATGATGCCATTCAGCAACCATTGTTTGAATTTCCTCTTCGCTTGATTGACTCACCACTTCGGCCAAAGCATTGGCCATACGAGTCGCTTCAACTAGTGAATTAAGACTAGCACTATCGTGACTAACAAGTTTACGAACAGCTTTTGCCTTTAGTTTCCCAATTCCGGAATGGCTGGATAAACTAGTTCCAGATAATGCGAATTGTGCATCTCTTTGGTAAGTCTGAATTGATTCAATAACTCTTCCGAGTGATTGACGAATCTCACGATGTCCTTTTTCATGCGCATCACGTTCGAGTTTCTCAGCATGTCGAGTTAGCATTTGACAACGGCGCTGAATCTCAGCCCGTACGGCTTCATCAGTCTTCATGAAGCGCCCTTTTTCGTATCCATCATAAGCGGAAACTACCAATTTTACTGCTTGAACCGCAGTGGCTAATGTTGCAGTAGCAATTTCCATATTAGTTATATGAACAGGCTACTATAAAGTTCCTTCTTCGTATTCAGTGAAATATTATTATCCACCTATCAATTGAAGGAATCTTCATTCTTTTGTAATTTGTGCCAATCATCATATTTTGTAATTTTAGGAGGATTCTTCTTTCTAATTGCAAGCAATACAGCCCCTATTAGAATGCCAAAGCCAACAACTCTGAGCACAACATCAAACCAATTATCCAT
>JABIGP010000140.1 GCA_018650105.1 Methanobacteriota archaeon | reverse complement strand
TTAATCATAGGAATACCTTTGTTTATTCTATTGTCTGTCATAATTATCAATGGTGATAAAAAGTTTGACCCTGCTGCAGATAAAAGGAGAAGAGAGTCTACAGACAAATTCATTGAGAAATATAGCGAACCAAAAACGGCAATGAAAAATCCAATTCGTAAGCGTAAATGAAACTAGATCAATAATTGCTAACATCACCAGTTTGAATATTCCATTGACTAGCATAAACTCCAGAGTTCTCAATTAACTGTTCATGATTCCCTCTCTCAACGATTGCACCATCGACCATAGAAAGTATTTCGTTGGCATTTCTAATAGTGCTTAGACGGTGAGCAACTGCAATAGTCGCTCTATCTGTGCCACTACTCAGTAAATTCTCTTGAATTCTCTTTTCTGTTTCAGCATCTAATGCACTACTCGCTTCATCAAGAATTAGCAGACTTGGTTTCTTTAGCAGGGCTCGGGCAAGTGAAACTCTTGCTTTTTGTCCACCTGATAATTTTGCACCTCTATCTCCGACCATTGTCTGCATTCCATTTTCCAATTTAGAAACGAACTCTGCTGCGCCTGCTAATTCAAGTGCAACTTCTAATTCCTCATCACTGGCTTTTTGATTATAGATGACATTGTCTTTTATTGAACCATAGAAAAGGAATGGGTCTTGGCTAACAAAGCCGATAGCTTCACGAACAGATTCTAAAGTAAATGCATTGATATCCTTCCCATTGACTAGAACTTCACCAGAATCAGGAACATAATATCTCATTAATAATTTGAGAATCGTAGTCTTTCCTGCTCCTGTGTGACCCATAATTCCCAAAAATTCACCACCACTTACTTTGAAAGAAATTCCGCTTAGAACTTTTGTAGTAGTATTAGGATAAGTAAAATGAACATTATTGAATTCAATAGTATTGATTCCTCCTTCCAATACAATTGCATCTTCTGCATCAAAGATTGTTGGCTCTAAATCAACTGCAGCGAATACTCTGCATGCTGCTGCTTCACCTCTTTGCAATTGATTTACTAATATTCCAAAAATGAACATTGGCATTGTCATTCTTGTAGAAATTAATAGGAATGTTACCAATTCACCAGTAGATATTTCTCCAGTTGAAGTAAGGTATCCTCCTGCGGTTACAAGCAAGCCAAAAGCAATACCTGCTACAACATAAATCATCGGCACAAAGCGATTTCTATCCTTGCTTGCAGCCATTGCTTGGTCGCGATATGAACCTGATTCTCGGCTCACTCTATTTGCTTCCCAATCTTGTGCGTTAAAGGCTTGAACAACTGAAATTCCAGAAATTAAATTCTCAAGAACTGCGTGGATGTCCCCTGTTGATTCTCTTTGTTTCCTGTATTTTCGCTGAACAGATGTACTAAACCAAAACACGATTGGAATGATTAGTAAGATTGGTCCGAATAATACTGCTACAAGTTTCCAAGACATCGTAACCAATATCAAAAAAGCGGTGGAAAAGGTTGCGATGATTCTAATTATCGAAGTTGAGGAATCCGAAACCACATCTTCTAATTGATTGACGTCACTTGATAATACTGACATTATTTGGCCCGTTTGCCTCATGTCATAGTAAGACGCTTCCATTGCGATTAGCGACTTTGTTGCATCCATTCTCAAATCGTGTTGAATATTATATCCTAATGTCTGCCAAGCATATTCAGAAATTCCTTGGAAAATTGCTAAACAGAAAAATCCGAGGAATATCAAAAATCCATAACCATACGCCGGATCAGGATTTATTGCAAGAATCATATCTTGGAATATCTGCGGTCCGACCATTGAATTGGTTGTAAAGTAATCAACAGCAAATCCGATTGCAACAAAGGGCATCAAATCAAAAATGCGGGCGATGAAATTTCCTAGAATTCCGGCTATGACTCTTTTTGGATATTTTTTTGCATAAGGAATTACTCTCCAAATTTGCTTTCCAAGCACCTGCCTTTGGGCGTTTATCTCATCAGGCGTCATCAAATCAGACTTTGCGCCACCTTGAATCATTCTGCTCATAGCATCGGCCTGTTGCGACGGCATTTCAACCCTCGTCTTTGAAGAGTGAAATTGACCGGCGACCAAATCTTTGATGTGGTATCGCTGTTAGTAGAGGTCATGCACGATACGAAGGTCAAACTACCACTCGTCCTTTTGATACTATTATTGGTTCAAACAATTGCTCCTCTAGCAGGTGCGTTAATCAGCCCTCCAATCGAAACCGAAATAGTCACAAATGCAGATTTATCAACTCTGGAATTAGTTGGAATCTCACCTTCCGGTATGCCTGAAAATGGCTGGATTGCTGATGAATTTGCAGCCGGACAAGTCAATTTGTTGTATAGAGATGCAAACCTTCTTTCTCCTGATGATTGGGCTTCAGTTAGTGGATCTTCTACAATCTCTGGCTGGCATATCCTAAGCCATTCCTATCCAGTTCCAAGTGAATGGTTTGGGCAACTTGCTGAAGCTGGAATTGACTGTTTCTCCTTCTTACCACCAACTGGATTCCATTGTGAACTTAATGGTCAAACTACTTCAACACTTGAACAATTA
>JABIGP010000058.1 GCA_018650105.1 Methanobacteriota archaeon | reverse complement strand
CAAAAGCATTCTCGAATATGGTTGCGGCTTTGACAATGTTTGCACTACAAGTTGGTCGTTCTCGTTCTATCAGCAAGGAAAAGGGCAAAGAAATAATTCATGGTTTACAACAAATACCGCATTTAATTGAGGAATATCTTGAAGATGTTGGGCCAATTATGGATGCGGTTGAATTGGTCAAGGATGCAAAGAGTGTATTCTTCTTAGGAAGGGGAATATCGGCGCCAGTAGCCAAAGAAGGCGCATTAAAACTGATGGAAGTAGCATATATCCCATGTTTGGCATATCCAGCAGGGGAAATGAAACATGGGCCAATAGCATTACTTGAAGAGGGTAGCCCAATAATTTTCGTTGTGCCAAATGACCATGTAAAAGAGAAGACGGTATCAGCGATTCACGAATCTAAAGCACGTGGTGCGAAGATAATCTTAATCCATGAACAAGGAGATGATATTAGTGAAGAAGGAGATGTAAATATTGCAATTCCGAAGGTGCACTCACTCTTGTCTCCACTTCTTACAGTAGTGCCGATGCAATTGATAGCATATCACACAGCACTAGCACTTGGTAACGATGTTGACCGGCCGAGAAACTTGGCAAAATCTGTTACTGTAGAGTAATCTAATCAATTAATTGTGAATCTCTGCTCAGATTCTTTCCAATTTAGAGGCATATATCCTAGTTTGTGACGAGTATGTCTCATTTTGACAACTCCAAGTTTTCTAGTAACTTCATCTCCACTTCTTTCCATGACTAGATGTACTACTCCATCTGCTAGATAGTCTTCAACGCCATATTCACCGAATTGCTTGTGATCATCACCAGTCATTTCACAGATAAAGAATGAAGTAAGTCCGAGCCTTCTAACAGCTTCGAATAGACGGAAGATTTCATCACGAGGATTTTCCATCTTAGTCAAAGTGAAGAAAGCCCCAAGTGAATCGAATACTAATAATTCAAATCCAATCGATTCACGATAAGATGTCAATTGCTTAATCAGTTGCCCCATCCAGTCAATTCGGTTATTCATTCCTTGTTGGTCTAACTGAACACGAAGGTCTGCTAAATCAATAATTGCAATTCGATTTCGAACACGTACATCATCAACATTCATTCCCATATTTGACATGTGGGAACGGAGTGAATCTTTACCCTGTTCAAGCGTGACATAAATTCCACTTGTTTCACCATATAATACTGCATTGTAAAGTAATGAAAACGATACACTGGATTTCATTGCACCAGATGCACCTGCAACAATACAGAGGTGTTCTTTAGGTATTCCACCTTGCATATTTTCATCTAATCCTTCAATATGTGTTGGGATTCTTTCTATCTCATCCATTGCGGCCACTATTCGGGGAGTCCCCTTCAAGTCTTCAACCTCACCCTTGACAACTTTGCTAATAATTTGATAATAATACGACAAAAAACAATAATCTCAAGCCTGTTGGAATAATTTGGTGAGGGCATGACAAATATTTGGCTCGCTTCAAAATCTCCTCGTCGGCAACAAATATTGAGAGAAATATTCCCAAATATTTTGTGCCAAGGAATTGAGGGAGTTGATGAAAAACCTCCACTCGGTGAAGTTGATTATCAGGTCTTAGAAATCTGCAAAAAGAAAGCAAAGGCAGCAGATGATAATCCACAAATCAGTGAATACGATTTGGTGGTTGTTTGCGATACTATGCTTTGCGACCCCGATGACCAAATGTTGAGCATTGGCAAACCCAAAGATGAAGTTGAAGCAGCGATGATGCTATTTCGATTGTCTGGGAGAAGACACCAAGTTTGGTCTGCTACAGGAATAAAGAAAGCAGGTAAGTGGAAGTATTATTGTGAATACTCAATTGTTGAAATCAGCCCCTTATCAGATGAAGTATTGGTTGAATTGATATTATCAAAATCCTGGCAAGGCAAGGCCGGAGGGTATGATTTAGCAGGCCCTATGGGCAATTGGGCAAAGATTGTTGATGGTTCCGAATCAACGGTATTGGGAATTGCTTCACAAGCACTTGAGGAACTAAAAAATGGAAAGTGAATTATTCCTTTTCAATAAATCGATCATAATACATTGGTATTTTGTGCCAATCTTTTTCTCCAAGAAATACATCTTTAACCATGACAATAGCCCAAGCAATGAAAGATACCAGAATAGTCATTGCGCATAAAATTTCAATTTCACTGAAGCCATCATTTTCAACATCAATTCCGATATAGATTATAATAATTAACATCGCACCAGCAATCGTTGATAGTAATGTTAGCCAAGGAGTTTTCCTAGTATGAGTGGATTTGTGCAAGTGGTCTTCATGCAAATATAGAGCCATTCCCCACACACATAACAGAGAAGTACAGAAGATAAATAGGGCATATGTAACACCATTTCCAAGATCAATTCCAAATCTGTTGAATGCAGTTGTAGCTGCCAGTAACGGGTATGAAAATAGT
>JABIGP010000202.1 GCA_018650105.1 Methanobacteriota archaeon | reverse complement strand
GTGCGCGAAACCATCGCCTCTGCACCTGCTGAAGACCAATTGTTTCAGTTTGCAAAAGAATTGGTAGTAATGGCTGCATCTCCGCATAGACATGACCATGATGAAATTCATGGCCCAGCGCTTATTGAGCAGCAAAGGCTTGCTGCGGCGTTAACCACCGCTACACCATTACCAAGTTCTGAAGAAGTGGGGGATTTATTTGCTGCTCAGAAAAATACACAGAAACCTAACCTTATTCGAGATGTTGCAAATCAAAACCCATGGAAAGATGCTGCCCCTGGTGTTGAAGTTGCAAATCAAATCGGCCTAGATGCGTGGAGTGATGATGAAGCTGAAGCGAGTACTGCCAACCATGGGGCACGAACTATTCCTAGCAAACCAATCGCTAAAGTAGACCGAAGCGACCGTATTGGAGAGGATTTAGAGTTGACCGATCGTTTACATGCTGCTGCGGATGCCCAAAGGGTTCCAGTAGAGTTGGCTGAAGAGGTTGAAAATCTTGGTTTTGAGGCTCGGCAACAGGCAAGAAAGGATTTGAAAGACGCTATTTCAGAATTAGATGAAATTTTAGATGATGATTTGGATATTTAATTTCCAAATTATTGTATTTTGTATATTTGCTTTTTGAAAGTCAATAATAATAATTACTTTTTGAAAGAGAATAGCGTTATTTTGTCACTCGGCAACTCTCATACTTTCAAATTGATTTTGAAGAAGGTGTGACGCTTATTTCTCCCTCGCCCAGCGCATAAGATATTCTCTGGGTGCCCTTTCCTTTGGATTTCTTGCCAATTATTTCTATATGGCCAATCTCTCCTAATTGCTTAACATGGGTTCCCGCACATGGACATAAATCAATAGATTGGCCGATTTTTACCACCCGTAATTGATTGATTGATGCCGGTAATAAATCCATGTTGGTTCTCTCTGGAGGCATGATTGCATTTACCTCGTCCCGAGTCATTTCTTCATCTGAAACAATGTGATTTGCGTCAATTAATTGGTTGGTTAATTCAGTGAGTTGTTGTAACATCTCTTCATCGAACTTGATTGGGTTGAAATCTATTCTCGACCTTTCGGTGTGAATTTGATTTCCTACGGTTCTGGCGGCATTAAAATTATCATAAACAACGCCACTAACAAGATGTTGGGCTGTGTGCATACGCATATGTTCGTGTCTTCTTTGCCAATCTATTTTTCCAGTTATTTCATCACCGACTTCGAGTTGGTGATCTTGGCCTACGTGATGGAAAATGTCTTCGCGCCCTCTAACTTCACTAACTTGTAATTTGCCGTTTGGGCCATCTATTGTTCCAGTATCCCAGTTTTGGCCCCCGCCCAGTGGATAAAACAGCGTTCTATCTAGGGCGATTTTATCATCTTCTACGAGCGTTACTTGTGCTGAAAAGTCGGTAATATAACCCGCGTCGATGCTTTGGAGAAATAATTTTTCACTGCCCATGGTAGTGCCATGAGAAGATTACTGATGATGTTTTTTCATTGGTGTGAAAAATCTTCCACCAAATTGGCATTGGATTCTTTGGTTGTATCGATTACAATTGCGGGTGTTTTCCAGGCATTATTGAGGGCGACCGTCGAAGCCCATAGAGCTGAAATTAGCCCAACCTCTTCATACTCCCAGCCACGTTCTTCAGCATATTCTTTTACTATCGGCGCAGCCTTTGGTAAGTTGAAATGAGATAGTGCGGGAAGAAGATGATGTTCGATTTGGTAATCTAGGCCCACGAAAAAGAAAGAGCCGATTCGGCCAAATTTTATTCTTCGCGCTGTTTCAATTTGTAATCTCCAATTTTTATCATATTCAACAACTGTTGGTCTTCCTGCGTGTCCTACGATGAAAACTCCTGTCAGTATTGTTCCAACAAGTGCCCAAAGCAGAACATAGAATCCAAGTACGGTTTGCCATGGCATTCCCATTTGAATTGGTAATACTAACCAGATACAAAAATGAGCGATTACCAGGGCTGTATCGGCAAACCAAATCTTAGAAAATCTGTGGTTTTTCTTGGAAGTAAATGGATGAGAAATAAGATACCAAATACCATCCCAGCGCAGAAGATGTCCTACGAGAAGAGATATCGGCCAAAATACCCATGCTTGGAGATGTTTCTGGAAGATTTGTCTAACTCGAGAACTAGATTCATATTCTTCCTTGGTGAATGTGATCGGCCATGAATAAATATCAGGGTCCTTGTCAATAACATTAGGATTGGCATGATGTTTGATGTTGTGTTTAACGCGCCAATATTCCATTGACATTCCTGCGAAAAGAGGGAAAACTAAGCCTGCTAGACTTAGGTTACCCCATTTAGAATTACATGCAGAAGAATGAACTCCCTCGTGTGCGGTCATTGCAAGAGTTGTTGCAAATAGCGCAGTTATTGGTAAAAGAATTAATCCTTGGACTAGTGTTATTTGGGAATGGAAAAAAATTAAACTACCAACGATGGCGAAAAGAAAAATTACCTTGGACCAGGATTTGATAGAAGATTTGGCTAACAGCCCCTCTGCGTGCAATTTTCGGCGTAGGTCTGCCATTGGATGTTCGGCCATCAAAATCAGCTCAATGAGGTAAACCTCACTACTTTGGCCGAAAGAGTGGGGGTTTTCAAGATAGTGGGAGGGAAATGTAGTGTTATTGCTGGTTTATTGATTCAAATAGTTGTTCGCCATGAATAATACTATTATCAATATTCAATTCTATTAGGGGTTTGGATGTAGTGTTTTGCATTGTTTCAATCCAACCTGAACGGGGTTTCCATGTTGGTTTTTCTTCAAACCATAATTCACATAAGCCATCTTTTCGAATTAATTGTAAAGTGGGCTGTAATTTGTTATCTTGACAATCCGCTAATAGTGCAAGCCCACCCCAATTCTGAATCTGGGGTTGGTTGGATTGGTTTGGTATAGATCTCGTAATATTATGCTGTAAGCCACCAGGGGATAATGCACAATAGTCGGTTAAATCGAATAATACATCACAATTTATTTGCCCAACCCCGCTATTAATTCCTCCAACATATTGGATGGTCGTTTCTTCTCCTGAATTCTCTACGTTGGTTACTCTACATCTCAACAAGACATTTACTCCTGTTTGAACAGCTTTGATTGTCAATAATTTGAATAGCCATTCTCCGCTTAGCGAAAACCCTTCACTGTTTTGAAAAATGTTCATCTGTTTCAATTGGTTTTCGTTGAAATATTTTTGCAGTGTTTCTTTTTTTGCCAACCAACCAGGTATTGTGCAAGGAAAACCTATCTCTGGATGGATATCAATTAGTGTAACGTTGTGTTCTTCTGCACTGAGAATTGAAAGTATCAACCCCTCAATGCTGCCACCGATTATCACAATATTAGACAACTATTTCCACCCCTGATGGTTTGATACTCAATGCAAATACAGGACAAGAAGGAATGCATAATTTACAATGAGTGCATTTCTTTTCATCAACGATGACCAGTCTTTCTTTCAATTCGATAATGTTGATTGGACATAATGCAATACATGCAGCGCAACCATAACATAAATCTTCATCGACGATGAAAACGTGTTCAGGTATACGGCCCATTAGAACTTGCCATGAGATAATCATTGATGGATTCTTTGTCCAGTGGTAATTAGGAAATATTAACAAATAAAATTTATTTAAAATGTTAGCCGATGACCATTGCAAAAAAATTTGAAAGGATAAAATTTGAAAAAATAAAAAAATAATTAAGAATAAAAATTATGGATTGGAAATGAAAATCTACTGAATAATGATATAATCACAGGATAGTACCTAACCCCTATATTTCCTATGGAATATATATTTGATCTGCAACGAAAGTAAGGTGGATATGATGATTGTGAATAACGAAAGTAAGGATTGAGGGATATGTTCGCGAGAGGTTATTGAAGTTATAGATTAAAGAAGAATGAAAAAAATATTTTTTAGAAGAATTTTTTCCTGCAGTGGAAATAAAGGGGTAGGGGTTTATTAATTTCAAACAAATCATCCCACAGGTTCTTTTGACAGCATCATTAGGGTGGTTTGATTGATATGGTATTATACGCACCAGGAAGAACTTCATCATATCCTGAAAATCCTCCAGAAAAGGGATTGAGATATCACTATTTAGGCGGTGGTGATGAAGTTGGAAATGTAGGGATTATTCTTGAAGATCCAAAATCAACTAGATTATTGTTAGATTATGGTTTAGCTCCAACCAATCCACCAAGATATCCTTCAGAATCTCCAATGGTTAAAGATGCAGTAATTACACATTCTCACATCGATCACTTAGGCATGGCTCCTTGGCTCTGTGCTAATCATAGAACCAAATTACATGGAACAGCACTTACTGCTAAAATATCAAATTTAATGTGGCATGATTGTTACAAAGTAAGTTCGATTGAAGGATATCCCTTAGCTTGGGATAAAAGAGATATTGACACAGCATTAGATTCTTGGAATATGCATAATTTTGAAGAAAAATGGCAACATCAAGATTGGCAACTTTCACTGCATAAAGCAGGACATATTCCTGGTGCGGCGATGTTAGAGATTGAAACCCCTTCTCGTAAAGTATTGATGACTGGAGATTTTGATACTAGAGATTCCCCTTTAACAAGTGGCGCAAAACCAAGAAAAGTCGATACAGTATTCCTTGAGGGAACGTACGGCGGTCGAAACCATCCAGATATGCAACAAGAAATTCTTCGATTTATGGAAAGAATTCAACAAGTCGTGGATAGAGGTGGTACAGCATTAGTTCCAGCCTTTGCCAATGGTAGAACCCAAGACATTGTCATGAATATCCACAAATATCTTCCTCATCTTGATGTCCACGTTGATGGTATGGGGAAGAGAATTGCCAAGATGCAAATGGAGCACCCCGAAGCCCTTAGAGAACCAGGGGACTTAGAGGCAGCGTGGCGTTGGTGTCGTAGAGTTTCTAGTAAATCTGATAAGAAGAAAGCACTCGAAGCAGATGTAATTGTGACAACATCTGGAATGCTTGAAGGTGGACCAGCACTCTGGTATCTGAATAGATTACGTCACGACAATAAGAATGCGATTCTACAAACTGGATATCAAGCCAGTGAAACCGGTGGCCGTATGCTACAAGACAAGGGCCAATTACGTATTTTCGGCAAGATGACAGAGATTCCTCTTGAACTCGATCAATTTTCATTCTCAACCCATGCAGGACACAAAGAAATAGTTGAATTCGCTCAAGCTTGCCAAGCAGAAGAAGTGGTAGTTTACCACACAGATCCTACCCACGCAAGACCACCCTTGGTCGAAGCATTAGAGGCAAATGGACACATCGTTCACACTCCAATAAACGGCGCATCAGAATATTTGGGTGAAGAATATAGCCGAAGTAATTGAATACAACAACCGCGAGGGAGGACAGATTGACATGGCTGCAAAGAGACCAAAGCCGGGACAAAAGAAGAAGCGTAAGTTGCGTCTTAATTTGAAACAAAAGAAAATGAAGAAGGTTGATACTTATACAGATTCACTTGGCTGGTCTACTGATGTTGGACGAACATTGACCGACGCACCTGAGAAGAAGGGCCCTGACACCCTAACAGTTCAATGCACAATGTGCGGTTCAATGCTAAAAATACCGAAACCAAAGAAGGCCAAGTACACAGTATCTTGTGCATATCCTGCTTGTGGCAATGTAATGGAATTCTAATACAGATTTGGAATTTTGCCAATAAGCAACATTTCAATCGTTCTAACGAATGACCCACATACTCAAACCAACCCACCATCTCGGCAATAATATGGGAGAAGTTCCATATTTCATTACCCTGGATGAAGCGGTGAACATTGTCAAACAATATCCCCTTTCATTAATGGCAGAAAACATCTCATTAGATGATGCACATGGTCGTATTCTAGCAACAGATTTGGCCAGCAAAGTAGATGATCCAGCATTCGACAATTCAGCGATGGATGGATTTGCAATGCGCTTTGAAGACACAATAACACCTCCAACAACCCTCAAAATTACAGGGTTATCCCAAGCGGGAATGG
>JABIGP010000201.1 GCA_018650105.1 Methanobacteriota archaeon | reverse complement strand
TCAAACGCTGAATGGATTATTTTTGAATCCTAATATGATTGGTGCAAGCCCACTCTCGAAATATCATAATTCATTGAGAGTGGGCGATGCAGTCTTTGATATGGACTGATATCAATCAATAGTTGTCGAGGGAAGGTCAAAGACGCATTACCCACTTTACTGTATAATGATGAATCAAAGTGGGCGATGCAGGATTCGAACCCGCGTCGACGGGTTCGAAGCCCGTCAGGATATCCAAGCTACCCTAATCGCCCTTATTTCGCTCCAACAGCCCACCCTTTTTGAATAAGTTGGGTGCACAGGGTGGGAATATGGGTCGCTCACTTCCTTGTGTTCCAATGGGCTGCTCTGCATGTTGTAGAGAAACGACAATGCCTCTTACCAAGGCCGAGGCTGCTAAATTGGTAAGAAGAACTGGGATGGCTATTGAAAAATTCACCTGGAAGAACGAGGCTGGAATACTAACTCTACTCAATGATAACACTACTCGAGCCTGCGTATTTCTGCTCACAGACTCTGCCGATAGTAACGCTGAAGGAATGTGTTCTGTCTATGATGCTAGGCCAAAGGGTTGCAAAACATACCCATATGTATTGTCTGAAAATGATGCTGCAATATTGGATGAAGGATGTCCTCACAAAGAACAATTTCCGCCACCGAGTGAGGACGATGCTGCAACATTGCTCAATTTAGAGGAACGTATTCTGAGTGAATCACAAGGCGACTAAGGCTGCCATGAACGTGTTCAATCCAGCGGTTTTTTATTTGCCAGCCACTTGTTTTCATCAATTGTTGTAACGAATCCCAATCGCCATGCAATAAATCCACTTGAGAATTATTATCTAGGGCGCTGTTTATTTGTGCAGGCATTGAATCAATTGGCACAATTAATACTAAATTTGCTTTGTTAGATGCGACTTGATGAGCACTGGTTAGTGTTTTTGTTAGTAAGTCATTGTGATTTAATGAACCTTGGGAATTTCTCCCATAGGGTGGATCTAAAACAAATCCCCTAACTTGCCCAACCCAGGATTTGTCAATGCTGGCTGCAATATTTGTTGCATCTCCGCGAACTATTTTTGCTGAAGATTCTGAGATTTTTTGTTGTTTGAGTAACCAGTTTAGATTTTGATTAGACCCTTCTACCATCTGTGAATTAAGGTCAATTCCCAATGCTTGCCGATTGGTTGCTGCTGCTTCTAGAATGAAACCACCTGTGCCGGTCATTGCATCGATTACTGGGCCATTTCCAATGGGTCCTGCTGCAAGGTTTACTGCTAATAGAGCCAAGCGAGGAGAGAGACTTACCGGCTTGAAAAATGGGCGTTGTGTGGCTTTTCTATTCGCCACTCCCTCGCTACCAGACTCATCCCCAACCATCCAGCCACAAGCAATTTGGGATGAACTTCCATCTATTGTAACTGAAAAACGATTGTTTGGGTTTGATAAATCAATTTCCCAGCCCATCCTGCTCATCATACCGCCTATCTTACCTGCGATTTGACTTGAACTAAATTGTGATAATTTGCCTTCTATTCGTAAAGGTACTACTGCCATTTTTCCTTCTCGGTGATTATTTTGCAAATATTTTTCAACTTTCTCTAATAGAATTGATTCATCATTTTGCCAATTGTGAATGAATCCATTTAGTAAAATCGCTTGACAACCACTGGATATTGAAAGCGTCTCAAACGCTTTACTCGGACTCAGTTCACCCTCTAATTTCGCAAGTCTATTTGATTCACTTATTGTTGGATTATGGCTTGGTAGTAAAGCCGCTAACTCCGCCATAGCAAGAGCTGGGTGCCATCCACGAAGGACTGCAATCTGCTGCGCCATATCCACTGCTCATCGCTAATCCTTCTTGATGCTCTCGCAGGCCAATGGCTACATACTGTCGCCTTATTTGTCAACATATGGGCTGTAACCTGAAGGACATCGCGCCTAAAGAACCGATAGAACTTGCAAGCCTATCCGGTAAGCGCGTCGGCATTGATGCCTTTCTAACAGCCTTCCAATTTCTCACTACAATGCGTGACCTTTCACCGCAAGGTGATGGGGGGCCATTGCGAAGTAAAGATGGAAAAGTTGTTGCTCACTTGATGGGTTTTCTAAATCGCACATGCACATTACTATCTCATGGAATCAAACCAATTTATGTCTTTGATGGACACTCTCCCGAACTAAAGTCAGAAGAAATTGCCAAAAGAAGAAAAAGAAGAGACGAGGCTGAAGATATTCACAAAGAAGCATTGGCTGCTGGTGACTACAAGTTGGCACAAAAAATGGCTCAGCGCATTATGCATTATAGTCCTGAAATGGTTGATGAAACAAAAAAATTACTCGATTTATTGGGCGTTCCATGGGTTGATGCCAAGGCTGAAGGCGAAGCGCAAGCAGCGGTTATGGCTGCAAATGGGCAACTTGATGTTGTAGCAACACAGGATTGGGATGCTGTTCTTTATGGAACTCCATTCTTGGTTAGAAATCTAATGAATCACGGAAGTAAAAGTTACGGAAAAGTAGTTTCTGCAGAAAAAATAATTCTGCAAGATGTGTTGAAGGAAAATCAACTGACAAGAGAGCAATTGGTCGATTTAGCGATAATGATCGGTACTGATTTCCATCCAGGAATAAGAGGGATTGGTCCAAAGACTGGTTTGAAATTGATTAAAGAATTCAACACCATT
>JABIGP010000164.1 GCA_018650105.1 Methanobacteriota archaeon | reverse complement strand
TATGCGCACTGATAGGCGACCCCTTATCATAAAGTCGGTGAAATAATTTCAACATCACTAGTGGATAATCAAAGCAAACTTCATGTCCATCGGACAAGAGGATTGGTTGATGACGGTTCATCCAGCGTTGAGAGAGCACCCGAGTTGGGTAAAACTTGTTGAATATGTTCGTGAACTTGCTTTCCTCGATGGAGGAAGCGATGCTGCCTTTACTTTGGCAAGCGGCAGGTCCTCTAGATGGTTTTTTGATACAAAACCAGTAATGATGCACCCTGAATGTTCACACCTACTTGGAGAATTGTTTAACGCGCGAATTGAAGCACTTGGAGCCGACTTTGTTGGGGGTCTAGAATTGGGTGCAGTTCCACTAACTGCAATCGTCATCACCGCATCAGCTGCAGATTGCCCGCGCCGTGGATTCATGGTTAGAAAGGAGCCAAAAGGAAGAGGTGGAAGAAAGACCAACAATCCACCTGGAATTGAGGGTTCATCGCTTGCAGCCGGTGGAAAAATTGTCATCCTTGAAGATGTAACAACTACCGGAGGCTCTTCGATTAAAGCGGTACAAAGGATACACGAAGCAACGGATTGTGAAGTAGTAGCAGTCATCAGTATTGTCGATAGAGAGGAAGGGGCAGTAGATGCTTTTTCAGCCGCAGGAATTCACTTTGAAAGTATTATGACGCGCAGTGATGTTGCGGGCCAATGAGCGAATAATTGGGCAATGATTTGGTACGGGAGGGGTTTATTTTGCATACTGTTCTAATCCCTTCGGAAGTTGACTCATCATCTTTGACCGAGTCCGCACCAGATAACACTTCAGCAGAAAAAATTATTTTCTTTCATGCTGAACAGGGCAAACCACTTGCAACACCTTGGCAGGTTGCCCTCACCCGTTCAAAAATGATCAACAAATCGGCTCTTGGAAAAGGAATTATTCTTGATTGTGCTTGCGGTAGTGGCATACAATTAGCAGCTCATGCTGCCCATCTACAACGAGCTGCACTCGGTATTGAATTAGATTCTCAGCGAGCGCTTGCAAGCGCAGTAAACTTGCAAACTATTGCTCATTCGATGGACCAACATGACAGTCAAAGAATGAATGATACTAGAGTTCTCTGTGGAGATGGACGAGATGGAAAGGGTGCATTAGAATCATTGCAGCAGAATTTGGAATTATCTCAAATGCCAGAGATTGCATTATTGCATTTGGATCCTGCAAGACCGAGAAATAGTCGGGAACATGGACTTGAAGAAATGGCGCCTCGTTTGGATGAAATATTCACGGGGTGGAAGCCATTTCTTTCAGAAGGAAAACGCGGGCCTTCTCTATTGCTTGACCTTTCGCCACGCCTCAGCCACCAACAAAGGTTGCAAGTTGAAAGCATGGTGGATTCAGTTTGGCCACAAATTGGCCGAACATGGGTTTGGACTTCCAGGGGGCGTGGACGCGTGGACAGATTGGCTCTTTGGCTCGGCTCTATTTCAATTCCAAATGTGGCAAGAAGATATGTCAGAATTCCGCCGAACTTACAAGATGAGCCACTAATAATTGATGGCGGAGAATCTATTCAGAGTGGTGATGGAATCCCTCAAAAATCAAGGAGACCACCTCGCAAAGGAGAGAGGGTAAGTCTACTCGATGCTGCATTAGTCGAGAGTGGTTTAGCAAATGTATGGCTTAACAGTGTGACGAAATCCGAAGAAATACACTGGGGGGTTGTCGGAGGTAGAAGACCTCAAATTCATCACGACCACCCTTTGCGATTAGAAGGAAACAATCGCTTGTTAGTACAAGCCACAGGAAAAATAGCAACGCTCGCACATATGAATTTGACATTGAAGGAAGTTGATGCTTTGGTCAGGGTTGCTTTGGATAATGATATTCACAAATTAACTGTGCGCGTTTCACTTGATCCCGAGGTTCAACCAAAGGTGCAAGGGGCCATCGACCGGCAGTTGGCAAGAAGACATGGCAAGAGAACTGCGTTCGTCGTTCAGCAGCCAGAAGATGAGATGTTATTATTGTGTATTAATGAGTGATTTGAGAGTAATTAGCAACTGTTAATTTTACCATAGGTCGGCAACTGCGGCAAGGTTTTGATTTTCCTTTGCCGATAGATAATTTGGCATTGAAAAATCAAGGCGAAAAAGAATCTAATAATTTACCCCGCAAAAAACGCTGTTTTCATGGCTCAGTGTCGCGGTAAGTGTATCGCGGTTTTGATATAGGGGTGGTTGGTCGGAAGCCTGCTTGACACTATGTGTTGAGGACATGAGGGTGAACTTGAATGGCACGACCAAAGGATGCAGATCTTGGAGATGATTTTTCCTATATCCTGCGTATGGCAGATACAGACATGGATGGCCTCAAGCCATTGGCTACTGCATTGACCTCGGTCAAGGGTGTTGGAAACCGTACTGCAATTCAAATTTGTAGAACAACAGGATTCGACCCAGCAAAGGCTGCTGGTTTCCTAACTATCGAAGAACAAGAAACTCTTCGTTTAGCGATTGAAGGATATGCAGAGACTGTTCCTCTGTGGATGCTCAACCGCCAAAGAGACATTGAAACAGGGGATGAACTTCACCTGACTGGCCAAGCGGTCAAACTAACTCTAAAAGACGACATCAGTCGCCTTCGTACCATGAAGTGCTATCGTGGTGTTCGCCACGCTAGCGGAAACAAAGTTCGTGGACAACGTGGCCGTTCAAATGGTCGTGGTGGACTAACTCTTGGAGTTAGCCGAAAGAAGTGATAATGGGGGAATAAAATATGGGAGAGCCAAAATTCGCACGTCCAAAATTCGACACACCTTCACACCCGTGGAAGAAAGCACGTATTGAAGAAGAACATTCTATCCGTGACAATCACGGTCTCAAAAACATGCGTGAAATCTGGAAGGCAAAGTCTCAACTTCGCCGTCATCGACGTCAAGCTATGCGCTTGATTGGTATGGTTGATACAACTGAAGGTCACGGCATGAGAGAAAAGACTGACCTTTTGGCATCTCTTAACAACAAGGGTCTTGTTTCAGCCGACGCTATTCTGGATGACATCTTAACCCTTGGAACTGAAGACATCCTAAACCGTCGTCTTCAAGCACAAGTTTACTACAAAGGTCTTGCAAGTACAATGAAGCAAGCACGCCAACTAGTAACCCATGGACAAATTTGCATCGGTGACCAAAAAGTCACAATTCCTTCATACCCAGTATCTCGTGATGAAGAAGAATTGATCCGATACCATCCTGGTTCCTCTCTTAACAACCCTGAACACCAAATCCGCAAGACTATCGAAGGACGCCGTGAATCAGCAGAATATGCTGCTGAAGAAGTTGACCCAGAAGCAACTCCTGAGTTTGCTGCTGAAGTAGTTGAAGGGGCTGAAGCAGCACCTTCCGCAGAAACAACCGGTGGTGACGAATGATGACTCGTAAGGCAATTGTAAACATTTTCAGCTCATACAATAACATTCTAATGACTGCAACTGATTTGACTGGAGCAGAAACAATCACTACCTGCACAGGCGGTCAAGTTGTCAAGTCCTCTAAGGACAGTGGTGGACAATTCGCTGCAACACGTGCAGCAGAAAAGATGGCAGATTCATTGAAGGAAAAGGAATTCACTCAACTTATCGTAAAGTACCGCGCTCCGGGTGGCAATAAGGCCAACAATACAGGACCTGGTGCACAAGCAGCAATCCGTGCATTTACTCGTGCTGGAATGACAGTAGTAAGAATTGAAGATGTCACTCCAATCGCTCACGATGGCACAAAGAAGAAGGGTGGCCGCCGTGGTCGCCGTGTCTGATTAAAGAGGTGTATTAAAATGAAAGCAGAAATCGTAAATGGCTGGCCACAAGGCAACTCTATTCGTATTTTATTAACAGAAACATCTACTGCACAGATAAATTCAATTCGCCGTGCATTAATTGCAGATGTTCCAAAGTTAGCAATAACTCGTGTTGATTTTGCACAAGGAATCAACCAAGATAACGCAACTGGTGATGTCTATGAATCCGTTAACACTCTACCTGATGAAGTAATTGCTCACAGATTGGCAATGATACCTATCCCAACACACCCTGAAGAAGGAATTGTATTCCCTGAAGACTGTGTAAACTGTAAAGATATGGTTGAGAAGGATAAGGGCTGCCCAAGTTGCCAGATTTTGTTTTCTTTGAAAATCCAAGGACACCCTAAGGATTCTGATGAAGAATTGAAGTATGTTTACGCAAGTGATCTAACTGTTATTTCAGACCCAATGTTTGGACTAAAGGAAGAACACCAACGTATTCCAATCACTCTTTTATCCAAGGGCCAATACCTACAATTTTACGCATTTGCAACTCTCGGTCGTGGTCGTGACCATGCAAAGTGGTCACCGGTTGCAGCAGTTGCTTTCCGCCCACAGGTGAAAGCAATTCTAAACAAGCCAAAGAAAGCAAATGTATTGTTCAATCTTGATTTGAAAACCTCTGATGGAAAAGCAATCGATGCAAAGTTATTCGGAAAGGATAAGACATTGACAGATATCAATCACATTATTGATTTGGAGAAGGCAATTCACCAAGTTGGTGCTGGAACTGGCCGTGATGGTGACTTTGATGATGCAATTACTTTCGAAAAGATTGACAATTCATTCGTATTCACTTTTGAAACCGATGGTTCACTAACACCTGTTCAAGCATTCAATTTAGCAATGGATGAATTAAAGGGTCGCTTTGAGAATCTCTCTGGCGAAATTGAAAGAGCAATCGCTTAATCATAAACTCTGCAAGAAGTTTGCTTCGCATCAATGTTGAAGCGAGTATTCATCAACATAGTTTAGCCTGCTATCCTTTATCGGGGCAGCAATATGGTTCAAAAGAGGTGCGGGGGTCATGTCACTCTCTTATTCTCAATTTGTACAGATAGCAAATTGCCGCGTAGCCAAGGAAGTCGTGGCGCCGGATTCAATGTGACCGATGGAGTTGAAGCCGATATTCGTCATCTGTGGTCAAATAAAGCAGCATCAGCAATCCGATATTCTGCAGGTTCATCATTGGATGAAGTGACAGGTAATATCAAACAAGGAGATTTGCGGATAAATGTCACTGCAATGGATGGTTCTGAACTAAAAAATGGGACATTAATTTATCAAGAATTAATTGAAGGTTTAAGAGGTGCAAGATTGCTCAAAAGAGAAGATGCATACGAGATAAATGTCCGATTAGAACTACCTACAAGTCAAGGATTTGGAATGTCGGCTGCTGGACTTATCGCTGTCGCTCTCGCTTTTCATCAATTAACCGGTAAAGGAAATGTTGAGCAATATTACCGTTTAGCCCACCGAATTGAAAGGATTCATAGTGGAGGTCTAGGAGATGTATTGGGAATCTATGCTGGCGGAGTTGAATTACGAATAGTCGCAGGCTCGCCAGTATCTCCTGGCAAGGCTATCGGTTTTCCTTGTGATCAAAAAATCCTCTTAGCATGGAG
>JABIGP010000109.1 GCA_018650105.1 Methanobacteriota archaeon | reverse complement strand
TGGAGCCAATGCCTTTGGCGCAGAAGATGCAAATGGTGCTGTGACTGATGGAACTGACGACAACTTGGTTCGTGTAACAATGAGCCAAGGTGGCGACTTGAACTGGGCTTCTATCTCAGTCAAGATCTCTGTCGACAACGAAGCTCCTGTCACATGTGACAACCCTGGAGTAACTGGCGGAAACTGCGCTCTTGAAGAGTTCGGAACAACTGGCGACAACTTCTGGTCTGTCGGTGACGGTGTAACAATCGTTGAAAGCGGACAAGACCTATGTACATCAGGTACATGCTCTGTTGAAGTTACCATCACAGATACCCGACTCGGATTAACTCTAGATGTGATAACTACAATAGCAGAGTAGTAAGATGATTGTCGAAATAATTGACTAACATCCCCTCGTTGCGTTCATATGCAAAGCGGTTTTGGCAACATCATGAGCGAAGCAGGACAGCCGGTTCCTCAACTCCTCAAAGAGGATGGAACTCCATATTCAGCAGCGGTTTTGATTCCTACAATCAATAATGCTGACGAACTCGATATCGTCTTGGAGAGATTGTCAAAACAAACATATCCTCACTTTGAACTGGTTATTTCTGATTCTAAGTCCAAAGACCATACTAAGCAAGTTTGTGAAAAGTATGGCGCTCGCTGGATAGAAGACCCTTCACGTAACCGAGCCGATGCCTGTAATTTTGCATTTGAACAAATGGACCACGACCTTGTTTTGTTCACTGATGATGATACTATTCCTCCTTTGGATTGGGTTGAGAAATTAATCCGTTGGTTTGAGGACCCGAAGGTTGGTGCTGTTGGTGGACCTAATTTCGCACCGGACTCTGACCCGTTTGGAGCAAAGTGTGCTGATGTAGCATTCTGTACTAAGTTCATGACCGCTGGAACACGCTATGGCGCTCAACCGAAAGGTACCTTAGTTCCAATCCATCACAACCCTGGAGTAAATTGTGCTCATAGAATGGCAAACCTACGTGAAGTTGGATTCTTTGAAGAAGGATGTATTGGAGCAGAAGATGTTGTACTTGATGCTAAGATTCAACGTGCTGGACACAAGATATTCATCGACCCAACAAATGTCATGCCACATCGTCGTCGTCTTCCATTTAGACCATATATGAAACAGATGAGAAATTATGGTTATACCAGAATGGTAGCCAATAAGAGATGGCCAGAAATTGCCGAGAAATCACATACTGCTATCGGATTTTTCCCTTGGTTAGTAATTGCTTCAATCACTGCCTTGTGTTGGGGATTGGCAACTGGTGGAGCTGCTGATGAATACTGGTTCACACTTTCAGGTGAGTGGACAATGTCTCGAATCTCTTTCCACATCCCAGGTGGACTAATGGCATTTTACATCGGACTTTCATGGCTTGGTGCTGCTATTGGAACATCTCCTCACAGAAGTATTGGCACGGTATTCTTTGCACCACTATTCGTATTCTTAGCACACTGGGCATATGGACAAGGTGTTAACAAGGCTTGGAGAGAGATTCGAAAGACCGGTGGTTCTGCTGGTGTTGGAAACCAAATTGATGACCGAGTTAGAACTGCTTAATCATCTAGTGGAGAATCATCCTCACTTCAATAACTGATGATTTAGTCTTGGAGGGAAGGGCAATGCCTTTGGTGGGCACAGGTAGCCGATAATCATGGCTGGCAAATCTATCACTGAGAGGATTGCCGCACTAGAAGAGCCCGATGAGATTAGTGATGCGCAAGAAATATGGGCGACTATCAAAACAGTTCTAGTAATACTAAGAGTATTGTTATTTGTGGCAATAATCGCTGTTTCAGAAATATTGGAGAATCATTTTTTCAAACAATTAAGCTTTTCAGTCTGGTCTTTAATCATAGGAATACCTTTGTTTATTCTATTGTCTGTCATAATTATCAATGGTGATAAAAAGTTTGACCCTGCTGCAGATAAAAGGAGAAGAGAGTCTACAGACAAATTCATTGAGAAATATAGCGAACCAAAAACGGCA
>JABIGP010000199.1 GCA_018650105.1 Methanobacteriota archaeon | reverse complement strand
TCATCAATACGAATAAATGTTGCACCATATACATGACCTGGCTCAGGATTTAACGGCTCATCTAAGATAGTATGGCCATGTCCTGCAGTCTGTAACAAAGCGACTAAATCTTCACCTGCTTCTTGCTGTTGTTGTAATTTTACAGTTGAGGCTCTTATCTCTGCAAGATGTCCTCTGCGTCGCTTTTCAATGCGCTGACGTATTTCTGCATGTTGAATTCTTCTTTGAGATACTGTGACTTCAATGTCAGCATCCTCTACTGATTCAGGGCTAACTTCAATTACAAATTCATCAGCAACGTGGACCTCGTCAAGTTCAACGGTAATTTCGACCTCTTCCTCTTCGGTTTGTACTACCGCCATTGCATTTTCTTTTTCGGCATTGGCTGCTTGAACCTTGGCCATCTTGCGTTCTTTCAAAGTAGTCCCATCAGCACTTCCTGCTTTGACTGGTGCAGGGATATTGATATCGGATTCAACTTCTTCGTCCTCTTCGACGACTTGAGTTTTTGCTGGCTTAACCGCTCTACGCTGAGGTGATTTTGCTGCTTTTGCTGCTTTTTCTCGTTGCCCGAGATTAACCCAAATAAAGCCAAGCACTGCCATCACAGCAAATGACCCCCATTTCGCTTCATCGGTTAACTCACCGAGCGAAGCGAGATAAAAAATCAAGACTGAGACAAAAACTAGACCGACAACAGTACGTCCAAATCCCATCCGTATCAAACAATGCACAATGCTTTGACTTATGATGCTGATGTATAAGCCAATGACTTACTTTTTATGGGTTTTCAATTAGAGTTGTGATATCAAATCATTTAATGCTCTCATACGATGTGAAAACAATTGTTTCTTATCTAACTCAACTGCGGCAAAAGTAGCACCATGTGTGCTGGTTTCACCATAATTGCCTGGAGCAAGTGGCTTTCCAATTGCATCTAAATCGAATGGAATGAAGATTGGGTCAAATCCGAATCCTCCTTCGCCATCAATCTTCTGTGAAATCCATCCAGGGCATATTCCGTTGCCGAATAGTATTCCTTCCCCAGTCCACAAAGCAGCAACCGCTTGGAATTCTGCACTTCTCATTTGTCCATTCATCACAGGGTCTTCACTTTCCAAATGTGCTAATAATTTCAAGACACCATTACAGCCAATTGTATTCAATGCATACGCTGAATAGACTCCAGGGAATCCGTTTAAGTGTTCAATGAATAACCCAGCATCTTCAACTAATAACATATCATTTTCATTAGGAAGGTGGGGTAGTGCTTGGGTTATTTTTGCTTCTGCTACCGCCTTAATATTGTCTGCTTGTGGTTCTGTAATTTCAACATCAACAACTAATTGCTCAACATCATAACCCAATTTTTGAAGATGTTGTTTAGCCTCTTTGACCTTTCCAAGATTGCCGGTTAGGAACCAAATCTTCTTCCCCATGCACCATGGCTTAGGCTGGAGGGTTTTGATAACACCGCAAAAAAAAAGAAAAGAATAGATGATTTCAAAGCGGGGGAGTTAGAAGGACGGCTATGATGCAACAATTAGGATTGGTCGCTTTTGGAGGAGCAATCGGTGCCGCTTTGAGATATAGTGTTAGCATTTATTTGTCAGGGGATGGATTTCCTTGGGCTACACTCAGCGTCAATATGATCGGTTCGTTATTGTTGGGAATTGTTGCAGTGGCTCTTACTCAAGGATTAATATCACAAGATACTGCATTAATATTGGGCACTGGAGTTCTTGGTGCATTTACAACAATGTCTGCATTCTCGGTTGAAACCTTGAATATGTTTCAAAACCAGCAGATTTCATCTGCAATAATCTATGTTGCAATTACAATGGTAATATGCCCAATTCTTGCTTTATTGGGCTGGAAAATGGGTGAAATGTTCATCGCTTAGAAATCTCAACCGTGATATCTAACCCTACTACGTACATTTTCAAAGCGCTTTAGAACTTCTTCAGCGGTAGGAACTAAACCGCCGCTCTGCTCTGGTGCTGGACCAAGATTTTCCTCTTCTTCTAAATACGCAGATAAGACCAAATCTATTGCTCCATTATGATTTGGATGAGAGGCGCCAAGGATTTCATCTATTACGTGTAAATCAATTCCAAAGCGTTCAACTTCATAGTCGATTGCAGCTAATCCAAAGTCAATCAATATGGCATTGCCTTGTTCATCAATCAAAATATTGTTACTTGATAAATCTCCATGCGTAACGGCTTGACGATGAAGAACACGTATTGCTGAACCAGTACTTCGTAGGGCCTTTGTGATGAATTCAGCAGAGGTATTAGAATCATTTAGAATCTCTATAAGCGGGATTCCTGAAACCCTTTGAATAATTAATCGACCTCCGGTAATATCCAAATCCCAAACTTGTGGAACTTCAATTCCAGCGTTATGTAATCTCATCAAGATTTTTGCTTCACTAACCATTCGCCTAGTACCTAATCTCTTGTCTAAGTTAGGATGCCGCCATTGCCTACTTCTCCTTTGTTTAGATACCGCTGAGCGACCCATCCATGAACCTGACCAAACTTCCGCCTCCGCTCCAAGATGAAGCCGCTTATCGGGGATGAAGACCATCATCTATGCGAATTGCTTTCTACTTATCAATCCGTTGTAAAATAAATGCCTTAAAAAAGGGCAAGGGATTCGTTATACTTGAGGCCACATGACAATCTCGTTACCTGCGTGTTCCGTTGATTTCATGGACACAAGTTTATCTCCTGAAGAGCAGGATATTGCTAATAGAATTACTCAATTGAAAGAGCAATTGGGTGATGACCTGTTAATTCTTGGACATCACTACCAAAGAGACAGTATTGTCATGCATGCTGATTTCTTAGGCGACTCCTTCATGTTAAGTCAAAAAGCCGCCCAATCAACTGCCAAATATATCGTATTTTGCGGAGTACACTTCATGGCAGAATCTGCTGATATTCTTACTTCAGATGAACAAACTGTAATATTGCCAAATATGAGAGCAGGGTGTTCAATGGCAGATATGGCAACTTTTGCTGAAGTTGATGTCGCTTGGAAAGAGATACTACAACAATCGGGATTATCCGATCCAATCAATAGAGAGAATCCTGACGCTCCCGCAGAACAAGGAGAATCTTTTTTGGTTCCTGTGACATATATGAATTCAAGTGCAGACCTCAAAGATTTCGTTGGTCGACATGGAGGGGTCGTCTGTACATCTAGCAATGCCAAGGGAGTTTTGAATTGGGCCTTTGAAAGAGCGGGTGAGGATGGGGCTGTGCTGTTTTTCCCTGACCAACACTTAGGAAGAAATACTGGAACTGCTATGGGAATTAAGGCTGATAAAATGCCAACATGGATTCCAAATATCGGTTCAATGGGAGAAGTCAAAGGTTCACGAATTATTTTGTGGCATGGATTTTGTTCAGTTCACACAAGATTTACCGTAGAGCAAATTGAAGGTTTTAGACAACGATACCCCGCGGGATATGTTGTGATTCATCCAGAATCACCTATTGAATCAGTACAGGTTGCCGATGCAAATGGTTCAACTCAATTTATTCGCAATTATGTTGCAAATTTACCTTCTGGGAGTGCGGTTGCAATCGGCACTGAAATCAACATGGTGGCAAGATTGGCCGATGAGCATCCAGACAAGCATATCGAGTGCTTAGACCCTGAAATTTGTCCATGTTCAACAATGTATATGATTCATCCAGCTTACCTAATGGATGTCTTAGAAAGAATTGTTAATGGTGAAAAACCAAATCAAATTATTGTTTCTAAAGAGATTCAAGAAGGTTCTCTATTAGCACTAAACAGAATGCTATCTATTCCTAAGTGAATCTCAAGCAGTTAACAAACGTAGTTCTTCAAGAGCTCGCAATTCCATCATGCATATTTGTTCAACTGCATCGAATAGATCTCTATCTCCAGAATCTTTCAACAAATCCATTACCGCTGTATATGCTTTCGCTGCGACTTTTTCAGTATCATAAGCCTCATTTAACATCTCCAGATAATCAGTTGTGTGAATAATTTCTTTGGGATTCCTCTCTGTTACTGGAATTCCACCTAACTTTACAATACCACCTCTAACAATATCGGCATGAGCAATAGATTCAGACACTTCTTTGGAAAAGTATGGTGCTAATTGCATTCTATTAATTCCGATTACAGTTGCACTATAATGTGCATACATATTTATTGCACGTAATTCCAATGCAAGCGCATCATTCATTTTTTCAATCAATTTTTCATTATTCATATTTCCACCTATTAGGGAGTACGAAACTTTACAATTATCATTTTCCCTTACAGGAAGCAAATCGGTTTAACTAATTAAAGCCCCGTTTAGGTATATTATTCGTTTTTCGGCGTTTTTGCTTCTAATTGTCGTTGCAGTACATGGATAAATACCAAAATTATTGCTGCCAGTGTACCGAACTGCATGACAATATTGGAATATAATTTCAACTCCGGTTCCCAAGAATGTATTTCAATCGTAACAACTCCCTCTTCATCCATTTCAAAATATACCAAATGGTTTTCCAATACATGCGGACCCCATTGCTCTAGTTCATCTGACGTCAAAGTTTCAGTAATATTTCGCTCCAAGTTCATGAAATAGATTTCGTTATCAAGGTATTTTTGTTGCGGATTTGTAGGGTTAAGGTGGTCTTTTACCGACCATGCTAATATCTCATTCCCGATACTTGGGTCTCTTACAGAATACTTCGCATCACTTGCCAACCATTGTTCGCCGCTATCCCTGTCAAACAGAACAAGTCGGTTAGTTGCTGTTACATTTACAGTTGCTGCAACATAATCATAGTTGAAAACAAGATTGTTAATTACTGCATTTGACATATTTACAGGTGTTCCCCAAGATTCGAGAACTAAGTCTTGGTCTGGAGATGCTTGGGCATCAATTTCTATTTGGATTGCCCCAGGTGTTCCAATACGTGCGACATAAACAACTGTTGGATTATCATTTGTTACGTAAGCAATTTCACTCCCTGAAGTTTTCACTAAAATGATATTATCAATTTCAGGAGTTGGCATTACTATTTGTTGACCTTCTAAATTAACTCCTGTAATTTCTCCATCCTTTAGAATAATTATTGCAGGGTCTGAAGATGTTTTTGCAATCAGGACTAAATCGGGAGCATCAACTGCAATATTCATCGTAATTGTTTGTGGTGAATTAATATTGACGGCCATCAATGTAGTATTATTTGCCATCACCAATAGTGATTCAGATATCGCATATGGCGAATCCAATTCCATTATTGGTTGAACAATATTGATTGGAGTTGGTGTAATTGTTGAAAGGTCGTGAACAACTAATAATGCTCCATTAGTTCTATTGTCCATTGTCACCATCCAACCGTCTACCGCTTCTACACCTTGAGGCGCCTCAACTCCACCAGCAGGTAATGATTGATGCGTTAAATCCCAAGTAATTATTGAAGTGATTAGAATTAACACAACCACTGCTAATACCCCTGTTTCCTTACTTGTAGGCCTCTTGTATTGCCTGAAAATTTCCTTGAATTTATTGACGACAATAGACCATGCTTTTCTTGGATTTGTTAGAACCGTAACCAATCTTGCATTGATTGTTCTCTCATCAAAAATATTCCACCAACGACCTGCGGTTTTATCTGCTAATCCAACAGCTGCTGCAGCAACAAGCATCCCACCAATAATGTCAAGGAACCAATGAATCCCAAGATAAACTATAGCAAATGCAGTTAACAGTACATATGCCAATACGAGATGACGGTATCTATTCCAGCGCCTATCTTCATCAAATCTGGTAATACATAGCCAAACAGCAAATGGCACACCAATATGTAAACTCGGCATTGCATTAGAGAATGGATCTATTCTTCTAAACCAATCTGCTATTTCAGGAGTTAATGAATACGCAAGTGTTTCCATTTCAGGAATTGTGTCTCCTGTGACTCTTACATTGAAGAATAGATAAAATGGAATTGCCAAAATGTATACCCATGCAATAGAAAGTGTGATTCTATCTGCCATCCATCTATCATCAAAATATGCAAAATAAAAGATTGAAACATAACAAATAAACATAAATCCAGTGACATAAAAGTGAGTCATTAATTCAGTTAACCATTGATTTTCAAAACTTTGCTGAACCCATAATACCATGTTTCCTTCAATCGCATATATCCATGGAGTCATGTCCAATCCTGCAGAAGCCATCAAGATTCTATCGATTTGGTCGAGGAAATCTTTGGCATTATATATCATAAAAACAATCAAAATATGAATCCAATATCTTCGTACAAAATCCACAAAAGACGGTATTGTAATAACAAACCAAGGAGGCTTGAAGAGAGGTAAAAGAATTACTCCAAGTGCTAATGCACTAATCATCCAACTCAAATAGACTCCGTCCATTGCTCAACCTCCAACCCCTATGGGGTTGGGTTTAGATAATCAAATGATTGATTACAATGTTGTAAAAAATGCTATTCAAAAAGAAACTTTACTCACCATGCGCCATGCACGTATTGTTTACCATTATCTGGATCTCGGCGATTCGCTAAATCCCAAATTCTTTCAAAACGGAATATTCCATTTGAACATCCATTTTGCCAAATGAAATTTAGTGCATAATTACCAACTGGATTTACGCTTGGTTTGTGCTCTTTATACGATTCAACTTGGCTGCGCAAAGTTAGACTCGTTTCGTCTTCATTTCTCAATGGAGCACAATTCGCGCAAGGACAAGCATGACGAAGGTCATGGTAGGTGATTGTGTATTCTTGTTGATTGTCATAAGTTAGATGAAAATCTGATTGACGCCTCTCAATACGAATTAGAGTTGGCATTATTTCTGCCATACCATTCGCCTCAAATAATCTCCAACGTCGAAGGGGCTTTATCTGAAATTTGTTCTTGAACCGCCTCTACGATTTTTGTGAATGCGATACTGCTTGCACCTTCTGGGTCGCTTACGATTTTGTGAACTCCATCATCTCCGCCACGTACAAATCCTGGGTCAAATGGTAATGCCCCTAAGAATGGCACTCCAAAATCTTCCGCTGTTGACTTTCCTCCACCTTGCTTGAAAATATCCAATACTACGGAAAAGTTTCCGTTTTCATCGGATGTTGATTTTACCGTTTTTCCACCAGGTCCTGCGATTTCAACTGGTGAATTTGCAGTTGTGACTCCATTGAGAGTATATCCGGACATGTTCTCAATTACTCCAATTACAGGTACTTTGAGTGATTCTGCGAAGGTGATAGATTTTCTGCTATCCAATAAGGCAACTGCTTGAGGAGTCGTTACAATTACCATTCCGTCAATATTTGGCAAAGATTGCGAAACGGTCAATGGTTCATCCGAAGTTCCTGGGGGGAAATCAATAATGAGATAATCTAAATCGCCCCATTCAACATCACCAATGAATTGTTGAATCGCTCCTAATTTGATTGGCCCGCGCCAAACAACCGGTGTATCTGCATCATCTAAGAGAAAAGCCATCGAAATTACCTTGACTCCAAGATGTCCTTTGGCTGGGTGAATTCTACCTTCTTCAACATGAAGTCGATGGTTATCCAAACCCATCATTTTTGGAATGTTTGGCCCTGTAATATCAATATCCAAAATACCTACTTTGTGCCCTTGTTGGGCAAGTGAAAGTGCTAGCCCTGTGGAAACAGTTGATTTGCCAACTCCTCCTTTTCCAGAAAGTACCATTATCTTATGTTTGATTTTTCTTCCAATCTCTTGCATTGCCATTTTACGCTTCATCTGAGCGTAATTTTGTTCCATTTGTTTCTGCTGTTGTGGAGATGGCTGAACTGGTCCTTGGGAATCATTCTTAGGGTCATGAGTGGAGATTGGTGATTCAGCCATGAGCCAATCGTGATGTGAGTAATACTTCAACCTGTGCGGTGTAAAATATGCAAAAAAGAGTCGGAAATAATCTGTATCATCAAAACAATTGAAAGTTTATCATCTCGTAGCAAATTGCTACCAATGGGCGGAATGAGATATGGCTGACAGGCGGACAATTTTTATCGGCAAAAAACCACTACACGCATATATTAGAGCTGTAGTTATGGCTATGGAGGCTGGTGATAGATCTCTGAATATTGTTGCAAGAGGTGCAACTATCGGCAGAGCTGTCGATGTTGCGGAAATATGTAGAAGGCGTAATGGAGTTATTGCTCAAGGTCTACCCTCTGAGATAATTATTGGCAACATCGATTGTAGTTCTGAAGAGATAGAAAGTGATGAAGGCAATAAGAGAATTGTCAGTGTTCTTTCTATTCAATTAGACGGCATAGGTGAATTGCCAGTTAGTGATTCAGCAGAGGAATAATTATTGCTCTAACAATTTCAATCTACGCTCAATTTCTTCCGCAGTAGTTTTGTAGAATTCATATTCACTACCATAAGGGTCTTCCAATTCCCAATCCTCATCGATTTTCATTGAGGGGCAATGAACTCCACAACCCATTGAAATTACCATATCATAATCTTCAGCAGAGAAGTCATCGACTGATTTTGGTGCCATGCCCTCACTAGAAATACCTCTTGATTCAAGATATCTCTTAGCATTGGAAGCAATTGATGTTGAGGATGGGTGAGTCCCTGCAGAATCTGCAAAATGACCCATTGAACGAGCCAATCCTTCTGCCATTTGAGAACGACACGAATTGCCGACACATACGAATAATAGACGCATAAAGATTCTATCAATCAACCACATATGAAGTTCACGCCTATATTTTAGATAGTGAACTATTGGACTTGTCATGGAGTGGTTTAGCAAAGGTAGTTATTTGCGCGGAATATTACTATCTGCCACTCTCTTTACATTGTTGTTTATTACCCATATTGTGTTTGCTGCGAATGGTTATTCCACATTGTTCAAAATCATTGCAATAATAATAACAATTCACGCCATAGCCGTTGGCCCAACGATAATTATTCTTGGCCATATTAGTGATGTGAAAACAAAAATCATTGCATTAAAAATTGGCCTTGTAATCGCAATTCCACTCAATATTGGTTTGGGTTGGGCATACGCTGGAATGGTGATTTCAATCACTTGGATGGCGTCATTTGTCGTACTAGCAACCGTATCACATCTAGTGGCTATTCGGCGCACTGAAAGGCTTTTGTAAGCATGAAATGCGAGCGCCGGGACTCGAACCCGGGTTCAAGCGTTGGCAACGCTCGGTGATAACCACTACACTACGCTCGCAGCAGTAGTTGACCGATTGGACAGGGGTATAAACGGTTGTCGGCCTGAATCTTTGCTAATATTGATGAGAAATCATTGGAAACCAAAGCGGTCGCCACCGGGGTTAGATTTGTCACCATCTCCACCATCTTTTTTCATTACAATCATTACTACTACCGCACCAATAATCGCAATTATTCCGAGGGCCATGATAAGTATTGTAGAAGAGATTCCATCCCCATTGACAATTGTTTGCTCTTTTTCTTCAAGTGTCAAAACAATTGGTACTTCACCAGTTGCTTCACCATAGATATCTGATGCTTGAAGCAAAAGGGTATGTGTTCCATCTGGAATTCCATTACGAATTGATAATTGTAACGAATAGATGCCATCTCCAGCTATTCTATCACCATTTGAACCATCATCAAATAACCTTGACCAATCTTCATTTTGTGTTACTGGATTGAAAATTCCTAACTTCGCTCGAACTAACATCACACCATCTGCATCACTTACTTCTGCTTCCAATAGAGCGGTGGTGGTTCCTTCATCTCGCGTGATTTTCATATCTTCTGCAATAATTTGTGGTGCAGTATTTAGGACTGATATCGTAGTTGAAACATCTTCCCCATCGGGTAGACGATAAGGCGTTGCTGCATCTGGTTGGGCACCAATATCAATGTCAATCCAATGCCTCAATATTTGCTTTCCACCAATAGAATCTGTTACAATAATTGGTATATCATGTGAGCCAGGTGTCATCCCATTTGGCAAAGTGAAATTACCTGCCCATACATCACTTTCCAACAATAATAGATCTACTAATTGTCCACCAAATATTCGCATGTCAACTTGTACGGAATCAACCCCATGTCCGTCAAATGCATTTGCATTAACAATGATCAAATCGCCTCTCTTAGCAATATGTGGAACAAATTCAACAGAGGTTAGACGTGGCGCATCATTGACCACTTGGATAACGCCTGAACCTTCTGTAATTGCGCCAAAATAATCAGTAATTGTGGCATTGATTGTAAAGTTTCCAACTTCTAATCCTGGCACCATTATTTGGGTTGTATATCTGTCATCGCCAATTGCATTATCGCCATCCAAACCTTTGTCATTTAATGTTACAATTCCGCCTCCAACTTGTGTTAGGTCTGCAGTAATGGATTCAATATTCCATTCATCATCAGTTGCATGTACTACAAGATGTGCTATGGATGCACCTTCTCCTACTACCAGCCCTTCTTCTAAAGTTAAACTAACCAATACTGGGTCAGTATTTTCTTCAGCAGTAACAATTGAAGGAGATAATACCCGGTCAATGTATTGAGTTTCATTAAGGAATGCTGATTCGCCATTTGAACCATATTCAATTTCAAAACTTCTGGTAACACTTGATACTAATCCTCGCAATGGCCCTTCATCAATAATTGAGCCAAACGCAATACCGGCATTACCTGAATCACCATAACTACCAGTCCATTGTACAACATGGAAATTATGGTTATCTCTTGGGTCATTACCAACTGAATTTGCCACAACATCTAGGACAATTCCATCTTGCCCAGTTAATCTGACATTATCTCCAATCACCATTGGAATCGGCATTAATCCTGTTTCCCTACCGACTGTAATATTACCCAGTGCTTGTTCCATTTCCGGTTGTGTCAAATTGCTTTGGATAGGAGAGCGCTCCGGTTTGTCATCACCACTACTTGCATCTGGGCCAGTTTCTTCCCACACAATTCTAACAGTTCTATTATCCCAGTGACTGTTAACTGTTTGATAATTCCAAGAATTATTATGATATGCTCCTGCACCAGCGCCGTCGAAGAAATTACCACCATTGATTCCAGTAATATTGAACCACGATTCTTCATGGATGACATTTACTTCAAACTCGTCACCGGAATAATTGCTCTGCATTCCAGAGGTTTCAATTTCTTTAACGATTCCAAATGTTCCTTGTACATCACCAGAAAGAGTTCCATCAATATGAATGTCATCAGTCACTGTTAGTCCGTTGACAACATCTGTTTCCAAATTGTAAATTGTACCATTGATGACCATAGTAGCGTTATCATCTTGGTCTTCCGCACCAAAAGTCCCATGCCCCCGTATATTCTCTCTGTGTTGTGTACGTGTTCCGTCTTCCCATCGTTCAAGCATTTCCATTCCATCGAGTGAGATGTCCATTCTAAATCCGTCATCAATAATAATGAAGTCACCTAATGCCTCAATTTGACTATGACTTAGTTTTCTCACACCATTTTCATCCCATGTTTCAAACAAAAACACACTGAGTTCTGCATCGATATCAACTGTAGTGGATGATTCATTGGTTGAATCGATAGTCATCAATCCTCCAGCCTCTAAGCGAATCCTTTCTGAATTAATTCCATCAATCATACTATGGTTTATCCAAGCATCACTGACATTCGCTATGATCTGTGTTACCGCTTCATCTTCTTCTGAAGTGATTACAAGATAGCCCCATCCTCTGGCATCAATAACTTGTGAAGTCAACAATCCAGCAGTGATAGTTTCATTTTTCCAAATTGAATCTAATACAAATGACATGTTTGTTGATTCACCTTCCGTATTCTCTTCGGTTACCATTACACCATCTCCCAATTCCCATGAATTGAGGACATCACCGATTCTCTGTTGCCAGCCTTGTCCATCAAAACTTATTCTGAAATATTGCTCTCCATCAACAGTAGTGTAATTTTGCAATAAGTCCCATGAGGTGGTAAGTGTAATCTCGTGGTCTGCCATCGGTTGATTCCAAGTTCCAATTTCAATGCTTCTAGTGAAAAAATTGTCATTGGTAGTTGGCACAGAATCGATTGAGTTAACTGTGACGTCTATGGTTACTTGGTCTGACCATTGAAGAGTTGAATTGAGGAGTATATGGGCTGTTCTGACTCCATTTTCATAACCCCATGTCGTGAAAATGCTGACATTTAATTCCGTTCCATTTTGGATATGTGTGATCTCAGGTGTAATCTCATATGTTGAATTACTTGAAAATGTCAATAAGTATGCGTGTTCATTATCAGTTCCACTTTGACTGGTCCAAGCGGTTGTAATGTCAACATTTAGTGGGTCCGTTCCATCTGCGTAAACAGAAAGTGGAGTGAATAATAGCAGCCCAACCAAAACAATGGAAGTGATGCGTTTGTTCTCAGACATGAACAAAGGATTCTCACACTCCCATTCAAAGCCTTTGTTGATTTGTGTTGAATAGTAACTTCAATTGTAGCCCTTTCAAATATCCAATATATAGCAAAACATCAGCGGAGCGACAATTGTAGCATCACTTTCAATTACGAACTTTTCAGTTTCCACCGATAACTTACCCCAAGTTATTTTTTCATTCGGAGGAGCACCAGAATACCCGCCAAAAGAAGGCGTTGATTCCGAAATCTGACAAAACCAAGACCATAGCGGAGTTTCTCTCTCCAAATCTTGGTTTAGCATTGGTACCACACAGATTGGGAAATCCCCTGCAATTCCACCACCCAATTGCAAAAATGCCAATCTGTGAGTGCATTGACTATACCATTCTGCTAATTCGGTCATATAGCCAATTCCACCAACGATTGTTTGCTGATCGATTTTGCCTTGCATCACTCTTGCTGCAAATATATTGCCAAGTGTTGAATCTTCCCAACCTGGTACGACCAACGGAAGATTTGTCTGTGCTGCTGCCAATAACCATGAGTTTTCAGGCTTGGCTTGGTACTGTAAATCATCTTCTAACAGAATATCATAGAAGAATTGGTGAGGTAATTTTGATTGCTCAAGGTCACTACATTTCTTCCATCGGTCCATCAAAAACGATTCTATTTTGCGAAATGCTTTGTCTTCAGGAATGCAAGTATCAGTGACTCTATTCATGTTTTTAGCAAGTAACTCGGCTTCATCTTGAGCCGATAATGAACGCCAATCATCTATCTTTTGATAGTGGTCGTGGGCAACTAAATTGAACAGGTCCTCTTCCAAATTTGCACCTGT
>JABIGP010000198.1 GCA_018650105.1 Methanobacteriota archaeon | reverse complement strand
TATTTCACGAATAAATTTTGGATCTGTTTCTTGGGCAATGCCCTGAAAAAGCATAAATGCAGTATTTGTTCCAAGAAGAGCGGCCATTATTGTCCAACGCTTATCTTGTGAAGATGTTCGGCTTTCAACATTAACCGAATTGCCATCCATGAACCCTCGCTATTCGTAAAGGGTTTGAGTATTGCCCTAACAATGTGATGAAAAAGTAGGATTTCCAATATTATCAAAAAAAACGAAATAACGAATTATGCCAATAATTTCAATATTGTTCCAGTGACTGTTGCAACCAACAAAAGTAGGATCATCATTGAAACAGGTCCGTATTGGTTTTTGTCATCCAAAGCAGTTCCCCAGAAGCCATGTTTTGTCATAGCTTCTCCGAAGTTTGCGACTTCTTCAAATTCTGGAAGGGGCCTTCGTGGGATGCGTTCTCCCTTTCTGACTTCGTCGCTCATGTTTGTAGGGCAGGGGTTTCAGTTATTGGTATTGCCCCCAATCTTGAATCATATATTCAATATTTTGATGACAAAATAATAGCAAGGCATTAACACCGTAGACCGGAAGGTTACACTATGGCAAGGTTCTCATTAGTTGATAAGGACCAAGCGATTCATCTTGCAGTTGAAGGTTCGGTTGGCGGAACTTCGCTTGGTCTTCATTTGGCAGCTGATGCAATAGAAAACGGAGGACGAGTTATTTGGGCATGCAAAGAAATGCCCAATCCAACGCGTTTTTCACAATTATTTTCTCACCTATCCTTTGTTGAGTCATCTAGGTTTCATGCAATGAATTTGGCAGGAAAAATGGATGTTGCAGTTTCATTAATTATCCAATTGATGAATAGTTTACCATCAGTATCTATGATAATCCTGGATGACTGGTGTGATTCTAGTGGTAGAATCAGCAAAAATGAAACATCCCAAATGGCAAGATTAGTTGAACAAAAGAAGGATGATTGCACAATATTACTAATTTCAAAAGGAAGTATCGATGCCAGTAATAATTCTAGTCAAGCAATAGTCGCAAGGGCCGCAAGTGACATGCAGGAATCTGGCTATATTATTGCCACACTGACAAGAGCAAAAGATGGCCCGTTTAGAACTCTCAAAATAGGCGATAATAGTAGAGACTTAAAACTTGAAGAAGCAGGATTTTCTTGTGGTTGATTATTCTTCTTCCCCGAGTAATTTAGCCATCTCTTCAAGGGCTTTATCGTCCGGCTCATCAAATTGTTGAGGGTTTTTTGCTGCTCCGCCTAACATATCATCTCCGGCAATTTTAGGAGCATTTTCACTAAGAATACGTGAACGATTTTCCATTCCTTTACTCAAAATAAATCGCAGCATTAATACAAATACTACCATTGAAAGAATGTAGGCAATATTCTTGGTGGTTTGTTCATCCATAAACATACTCAGAATACCGCTTGATATTGATGCTTTCGCTACCTGATGTCACAAGAAGTATCATTCTTGGTCCCATTTCAGTGGCCGAGACAAATGTCGTCGATGATCTACTGGAGGTTGTACCCAACCTCTGTGCGGTGGATTTTGTGGATTATAAATCCAAATATTCTCTTGTAAATTTTTACATGCTGGGCATCGCAATTTGTTGTTTTTACCCTGACTTTTCACTGTTTTTCCACATCTTTCACATGGAGGTCTTCGTTTATTTCTCTCGGAAGCCTCAACCAATTTTAGTTTTTCAAGGTGGATGGCGCCATCTTCTGCAACAAGACCCCTTCCCTTGATTACATCACCAGTTTGGAACCATTGCGCCAAATTTTTGATATCGCCTGATTGAGCAAAAGCCATCCACGTATTTTCCTCAACTGCAATTTCATCTTCAGCATTAGAATCATCAACTACATTTTGTTGAACAGTAATAATTACATGGCCACGGCTAAGAATTTTTGTTGAGATTACCTTGCCGATATAAATCTCGCCAAGGTGATCATCACTTGCTTGATTTGTTAGGAAAGTTCTCATGCCAATCGACGGTTGTGTAGAATCTGAATCTAGCAATTTTTTTGCAGCATTATTTGCTGTTTTCTTATCCCTTGCACGGACTCCAAATAATACGGGGCAGTTACCCCTCGGTGCGATTAAACTTCTACCCTTTCGGGAATCTCTTGACATGAATGTACCTTGCCAAGAATCGATCACGCTCAATGTTCTCTCACAAATTTCTCTAGCGCTTGTACAATCATCTCTCCAAGCAATAGTTTCCCATGTGACAGTTTGGGCTGGCCATGAAACTGCAGCTGTTGCGCCAATAATTCCATGACTCCCCCATGCTCGGTCTGCAATAGGAACTTGTTCCATTTCTACATTCTCACTTACTGCCATTCTATAGAATGAATCATCTGGTTGAGATTCAAACCAAACCATTCCCGGTTCCGTAGGAACTTGTGGTCTATCATTATGGGTTGACTGCTCAACTGCTCCTTCCAATGGCGCAATGTGTTCATTCCACCATTCATCTAGATGTTGTAGTAAAGATTGGGTTGCAATATCCTTTCTTTCTTCATCAACAATAACATTTGCATCATCATCAAGCAATATCAATTCTGCAGCCATTGCCGCATTACCACGAGTTCGTTTTTTTGCAAATGGCCATAGTCTTACTAAGCGTGCTTCAGAGACAGCAATATTAGAAGGCAAACCTTCCAATAACTGATGAAAAACAAGCGTGGTACAGCCTCCAGCAAGTGTATCGGTATCATCTAATCCAATCCATCCCATAATCATCCCACCGGGTTGAAGGTTACTCCCTCATTGCCTTCGTCAATCATCTCGTTTATCTGTCCTGCGATTCCAATGTCTGGGTTTGCTCTGAAAATTCTAGCCCCATAGGCCCAAGCAACACCAAGATCACACTTACGGTCACCCAGCATCAAATCAAGGCGATGTGGTGACTCGGTTTTTGTCCCCCACCAGTCAACATTTCTTAACATTGGATTGATTGCAATAATTCCTCTACCGTCAATTAGATTTGAATTATCATAATTTCCGCCTCGAATGATTTCGGAGCCGAGAAATAGCATTCCAGGGTATGGTTTACGACATGCACACCTATCTCTTGAACGATGTGGACAGGCGAGAATAACATCAACATGGGCACCTTCGTCCTCATCTAGCAATTGTCTTCTCAATTCATCATTGATATCATGCAACGTATTCTCATCCCATAATCCACGCATTACTGGAGATTGATTTGTCACGATGCAAATTTTCCAGCCTTTACGCCGCAAAATTGCCACTGATTTCCCAGCACCGGGTAGCATCTTGACTTCCTCAGGTGAATTGACATATGTTGAGTAACCAACATTCAGCACTCCATCCCTATCTAAAAACGCAATTCCTCCATGGAAATCCACTTCCTTTGGGATTGAGGAATTAGGTGTGATTTGAGCAATGACACCTCGCATACTATTGCCAAAAGGTTCTGCATGAAGTGTTTTGTTATCTCATTTTGTGTAAGTATTGAAATGTAATGTGATGGAGGTTGACTCAATGCTGATGAATCCATCCACAGCGACTCTGCTTGGCGTCATCGGTATGGCGTTATTGGCAATCAGTTGGTTTGGACGCGATAAATCAATGACTCGAATTTCACAAATTGCGTGGATATTTGTCGGTCTCTATTTTTTCAATGATTCATTTAGATACTTAGAACATGACGATATGGTATTGGTAATAATGTCTGCTTTGACCTTACCGATGTCCTTAGCAATGGCATGGTGGGAAGGGCAAGAAACAAATGAATCATCCCGTAAAGCACAGAACTGGGCAAAAGGTGCAGTAGCATTTGCTGGAGGGCCATATCTATTGATTGCACATATGCCTTGGTTGAATGTACTTGCAATTTGGGTTGTCGCCTCTCAATCTGCTTGGCTGCTTAGATTTTCAGGGGGGCAAGATGTCCAATTAGGAGAAACTTGGGTCAATACTGATGCTGGAGTTGTCACTTGGGATGCTTGGGAGGGTAATCGCTGGTTTACCACTGATATGATAGGAGAATATCCAATCCATACTGAATTAATTCTATCCGATGGTTCAATGATTGGAATCAATTTCGTTCTCGCTTGTACTGCTTTGCAATCACTAGTGGTTTTCATAGGCGCGATTTCCGTTTTGGATATTGATTGGAAGAGGCGTGTGAGAGCATTATTCCTAATTGTAGCGACAATTCATATTCTCAATATTTTCCGTAATGCTGGATTAATTTGGATGCATTTAACCTATACTACTTGGGAGTTTAATGGGCTTTCAGTGTTTGATTTTGGCCATGCTTATGCAGCTAGAGCAGTCTCCCTATTGGCGATGTTTTTGATGGCTTTGATCATGTTTGATATTTTACCAGAATTGCATAAACACATTCTTCGAATTCTTAAACCGCTTGGGCTATCTAATGACAAATCTAATTCAAAATAGTGTAAAAACAACAACAATCCTGTAGTGGAATACATTAATAGGTTTTGCAGGTGACCAAAATTTATGGATGCAGTGAAGCGTTTCCCTTCCGCAATGATATTGGCGATTCTACTGTTTTCTAGTATCTCACCATTGTTGTCTCAGTCAAGTGCTGAAAATTCCACAGGAATTGATATTTTGCACACTGCAATTAATCCAGCAAATAACAATACATATTACCTGTTAAGTGAGGCTTCTTGGACTGATTCTGCTGAAGCAGCACGTGGTTTGGGTGGATTTTTAGTCACTGTAGATGATGCTGAAGAGAACGATTGGCTTTTCGATACATTCGCTGCATTTGATAACCAAACTAGACACTTGTGGATTGGATTATCAGATGCCGATATTGAAGGAGAATTCCACTGGCATGATGGAACACCTTTCTTCTACAGAAGTTGGGGTGAAGGCCAGCCAGGAGAAGGTGGAGATGAGGACTATGTCCATATTACTGGAACGAATATGGGTAATATCCAACCTGGATACTGGAATGATTTAGAAGATGACCCGCAATATTTCCCAGTCTATGGAGTTGTAGAGGTTGGACCTGGTGCAGATTATGCTCTGCGTTTTGACGGAATTGATGACTATGTTGAAGCGGAAACAGACGAGGATTTCGACCTCAATGGCTCATTGACTATCTCAGCGGACATCTATCCTTATTCTTCAACAGGAACTCAATTTATTGCAATGCTTGGCGACTATGGATATGGAATGTATCTCAACAATGGACATCTTGCATATGCTGATGAATATTCACTTTCCAAGCACCCAGTTACTGATGTTAATGTCACCGTACCAACAATGCAATGGTCAAATGTGGCAGTTGCACTGACTGAAGGAGAAGGTGGTTCATTTTTCATTGATGGTCAACTAGTAGGCTCATTTGATGCTTCACAAAGTAATATCCCAGCAGGTGATTTTGGTTCAAATAATTGCTTTGAATCAGGCTCAGATTGTGATGAATTCATTATAGGAAAAATGGGTGCTGGATGTGATTGTAATTACTTTGAAGGTCTAATAGACAATGTCAGAGTTGATAGAGTTGATTATTCAGGTTCAAGCAATACTACTAGCCCAAATAATGAAACCACTTCTGGTAACGAAACATCAAACGGAACTATTGCACAAACAATGACTCTCCCAGAAATAAATAGTGACACAGTTTCAATGTGGACTTTCCCTGAAGGAATCGGTCAAATAACCGCTGACCATAGTGGTCGTAATGGAACAATACATGGAGCCTCATGGGTAATGCCTGATGGAACAATTGTAGCTCAAGCAAAGGAATTGTTCAATGGACAAACTCTCAATAATATCAATGCAGATGCTGGTGATCATTTACTATATTTTGTAACCTTACCAGAATACACGAGGTCTTTTGATATCTCAATGTGGTCTTGGTCCATTAGAGATGATGGACAAAACTCTGCCTACACTGTATATTCCGGACATGATTCAGTTCCAAGCGCATGGGATAATTACGCTAAAATTGATGCTGAATGGGGCTATATGTATGAGACTATGTCATGGCCTGAAGAAGGTGTTTGGTGGTTCGTATTAGTTGCCAATGAAGAAGTAGAAGATTTGAGTATTTCTCCATATTGGGATGTTGCAGAAGCACCACCTTCATTGGACGAGATGACACAATTAACTGATGGGATTGCTGTTACGGGCCAATCGATAGAAGGTAATATCTGGCAAGGAGAAGACAATGCTGATAATGGAGTTTTGTATTATTATGTAAATGTCTTAGAACCACTTTCAGATTTGAGAATAAAAACATATGGCGGACGCGGCAATGCGGATTTAGCAATATCTTATGGAGGACCTCCAGATCCATTTGACCAATTTATTGATTTTGAATTCATGGAATCGGGAAGTAGTGCTGATGGAAGACAAATTGGCATACCTGATGATGGTTCAAATGGCCAATCATCTAGTAAAGAAGATTGGTCAACAACTCAAGGAAATGATGAGGAAGTTCACCTGTATAATGTAGATGTAGGCACATATTATGTCATTGCATATACATATTTTAGAACTAATGACTTTACAATTATTGCAGATTTCACTTATCCTCCTGAGAACATTGACTCAGATGATGCGATTGAATTATTCCCTGGAGTTGAGTATGGTCCAATGAGTGGTTATGATGGTCTTGATCAATTCTTCAAAATTGATGTACCTGCAGGAACAGAGAGATTGGAAGTTGATTTATTTGATGGTGTTGGAGAGGCAGAGTTGTTCATGAGGCATGAAAGTGCACCAACTCCTACAACATTTGACATTAACTCCAATGCACCTGGAGCAGGTGATAAGATTGGCTTCAATGACCCAACACCTGGTGTTTGGTATATCTTATTAGATTCAGAATATGTTTTCAGTGGAGTTAGCATTGTAGCAGATTTCAAGGACAGATATGTTTGGTCATATGATGGAACGCCTATTGAGTTGTTTAACAATGAAGAGATTGCTGGTATTGAAGCACCAGAAGGAGAGGAGTTATTCTTCTTCCTTGAATTAGAAAATCCAGGTGAATATTTAGAAATCTCAACTTATGGTGGAGATGGAAACTTAAATTTTGAAGTTGAAGGACAAACTTACTCTTTTGAATTTGATGAGATTAATATTGATTTGGGCGGTCCTGAAGGACGCCAGGGTGGTAGACCAAATGGCAATGGTGATGGATTAACTTCGGAAGATATTACCATACAATCTAATGGTGAAGGAACTTCACAAAGCATTATGATTTGGAATCCTTCAAATGGCCGCTTTGATATCACATTAACTGCAGTTTCCGATATTAGTGATGTATCTATTATTGCATCATGGGAGGAATCCCAACTGCCTCCAATAGATCAAGAGCCAGATGAACCAGTAGTTGTAGAAACATGTAAGGAAACAGCGGAGATTGCTTTCCGAGAAGTAGACACTAATGCAGATGGAGTTATTTCAAGAAATGAACTAAGAGTAATTAATGATATTTCGGGAGAGATTGATTTTGATGAGATTGACCTCAATTTAGATGATGAGATAGAATTCGCTGAAGTAGTTCAGGAATTGTGCGCCTGCGATAATGAGTTATACAATAATTTTGAACAATTGGCGGATGATGGTTTTAGAGTCTCAATTGAGGACTTTGGCTCACTAGAATGGTACAATGACAATAATTTCATGATAATGGATGTTAACGATGATGGATTTGTTGACATCGATGAAGTTGAAATTGCAGCATTATTGTGCGAGACCACATTTAGCGCATTTGATAGTGATGGAGATGGAGTTGTTGATGCCGATGACGCATTCCCCGAAGACCCTAATGAGAGCGTCGATAGTGACGGCGATGGTGTAGGTGATAATGCCGACATTGCCCCGAGTATCGCTAATGACTTACTATATGCAACGGGTGGAATGGTCTTATTGGTATTAGCAGGATTGCTTGTATTCTTCCTAAAGGGAGGAATGGGTGGTAGTGGATTAGTAACTGATTCTAGCCAGCACTGGGATGATGAAAGGCACAGTGCAATGCAAGATGAAATGCTGGGAATGAACAACTCATATGACAAAGATATCCCTCTATTAGAGAACAATGTAGCACCTTTCGGTGATCCGATTAATCAAGAAATGTCATACACTCAAACAATGGGAACAGTCGAAGCACCTAATGAGTCACAACCGGCTATCGAAGAGCCGCAATCATCAGTTGCCCAGAACATTGCCGCTTCAGAAGCTTCCAATGAATTATTGGGAAATCAACCGCCTCATAAATCAAATGAAATGTCTGATGTACTCGATAACTTGTTTGATTGAGAAAATCACTTTAGGCGTTTTCCGCCAATTCGGATTTCTGTCTTTAGAGGCATTTGCTGTTCCCAAGCAAACTCTTTGACAACTCTCCATCCTTTTTCAGAGCCCTCATAATCCTTGACTTCAATTATTTTGTTTCTCGTATTAGCCTTGAAAGCAGCCACTGGTTCGGCGTTCTTGAATACCAAATATGCAGAACCAAATCCAAACTTTTCTTTCAAAATTCCGGAGAAGTATGGTGCAATCGGGTCGCTTGGAGGCAACACGAAATCACGAATTGGGTTAATTTCAGCAGACTTTTCTAGCAATTCTTTACGTCCCCAGCAAACTTCATGCAAGTCTTCAATGAGGAATCCTTTGATCAGTGTTCCATCCTCTTCAAATGAGTTTAGAACTGCTTTCAATTCTTCTGGTTTGAACGGAGTTCCTGCCAGCCGCAATAATTGCTTGAGAGTTATTACAGGGAATTCAGCGACTAGTTTTCGTAAATATTCTCTGCGAAGTTCAACTCTGTCAACATCATCCCTCTGTGTGACAGTCCTATATCCACCTCTGAAATCTTGTACAATATGACCTGACTTTACCAGAGGTTGTAGAAGTTTCCTAAATTGAGATTGAGTCAATGCGTGCCTTTCTTTGAATATTTTAGGGTCTGAATTGGTCGAAAAGAATTCCATGATATCCCATAATTCTTCATCTGGAGGTAGTCCTCTGATAGTCAATAGGTCTCTGAAGTGTTCATATGTAGCCCAAACTTGGTGACCGCGCATATTGATCCCTTGATGCAATCGGTGAGCACTGGCCATGCTCTTTAGGTCAACACGGTATACAGAAGCCCTGCCTCTTAATGCGAAATCATCCCTTACTTCTGGAACATTTCTTAGTGCTGTAATTTCATTTTCCAATCTTGAATCTTGATGTAAATTATGCTGATGGAATAGAATTTTTTCTGCGATTTGTCTTGGTTGAGGGTCAACAATTCCTCCCCGAATCATTCTCTCGCCAGCAATCTTGAAACCGATAGCTTCCAATGATTTTCTTGTATTGTCATCTATGGATGATATTGGCTCGCTATTGAAATTTGATAACACTGCAACATCTACCAATTGGTCTGAATGATTATCTAGCAAGATTTTGAAAGCCTCACAAAACTCATCTAAGTAGGCGGTTGGGACATGCAAATCTTTGATCTCAAGATAATCATTTACTTTGAACATCAAAACCTTACCAACCGGGTCAACACCCTTGAAAACCGGTAGATACCAACCTCGCTCAAGTACGCTACGTACCTCCCATATGAATCTTGAAACATATGGGTCGGATTGAGTTAGAATGCGCATTGTTCTATCTTCTCTTCTTGGGCGTTTTAGCAACTGAACTTCATCTGGCATACAGTAGAATGCTTCAGGGTCTGGAACCAATGCCATTACTTTGGAGATGCGGCCTGATTTTTCTAAATTCATCAATGCAACAGTCAAATCCTCATAT
>JABIGP010000115.1 GCA_018650105.1 Methanobacteriota archaeon | reverse complement strand
TCTACCGCCTAAAACTCTCATTCCAACAATTGCTGGACCTTTGGCTCTAAAGGTGTGGTCTTTGAGGTAGCGAAGTTGTCCGGGATAAACTAGAGATTCTCTTAATTCAGCCTCAATTTCTGCCTGTATTTTTTCTCTCCACTCCTCGTAAGCATCAAGAACATGGTAAATTATTTCACCACTGATGAATTTAATTTCAGAATCTTCAGATTTTAGACTTTCAACAACTTCGGAATTTGCTTTGGTTGAGAAACCGAGTATTATCTTATACAACGGTTCTTTGGCACTCTGTGCCATTAATATGTCCTTTTTATTGACAACTCCAACAGTTGCCCTTCGCACAGGGATTTTTAATTTGAATAATTCAAAAGCGAGGGCTTCTAAGCCACCAACTGTATCAGCCTTGATAACAACGCCTTTCTTTTCTTCCTCAGCACCCCTGCAAGGACCTTTTTCTTTAGTATGGGTCTTGAAGTCATTTCGAGAGAATACCTCATTACACTGATTGCACATAATTGGCATTTGATTGAAAATACCTCTCCACTCATCGCGTATTGCTTGCTTGGCAGTAGCCTCCTCTTCTTCTGTATTTGCGCGATGGAGAGTTGTTCCTGCAATTGTCCCCTCTAAATTAGGTGCAACAATTTTGACTCCACAAGCAGCTTCAACATCTTCATAATTGACCCAGCGCTTACCAGCATCGCGCATTTCTGACATTCCTTTAGGACGCTTCAATCCTTTGATATGTGTTCTATAAGGGCCATCAGGTCCTGCTAACATTATCTTATCACCGACTTTTAATCCACCACGATAAAGAATGATATCAATGGTTTTACCCATCCCTATTTCTTCTCGAACCTCTAAGACGGTGGCTTGTGTTGAGCCTAATGTATCAGTTAATCTATCTTCCAAGAATCTCTCAGCCAGTCCAACAGTTACCGTCAATAAATCTTGTAATCCTTCTCCTTCTTTCGCACTCATTGGTACTAATGCGACGTTATTGCGGAAATCTTTGATTTGATCGTATCTCTCAATATTGAATCCATGTTCTGAAAACTGGCCAAGTAATTTCCAATATCTTGCTTCAAACAAATCTATTACATCATCACGTTGGTCTTTGAATGATTCAACAAAGGAGCGCTTATCTTCGCACATCCATCCATGAATACGGTCAATCTTGTTGCCAGCGATTACGAAAGGAGTTTTTGAATCTCGTAATACTTTCAATGATTCAATAGTCTGTGGTTGTAGTCCTTCCATGATATCTATGACCAAGATTGCAATATCAGATACTGAACCGCCTCTATTGCGTAGTGAAACGAATGAATGGTGGCCGGGCGTATCGATGAACAGTAGTCCAGGTGATTTGAATTTATTTCCACGCATCATCTTTGAACAGGTGTCATTGAGAATATCAGCCGGAACTTCAGTAGCCCCAATATGTTGAGTAATTCCCCCTGCTTCCCTATCCATCACACTGGCTTGTCGCTCACTTCCAATGGAGCGAACCAAATCTAAGACACTAGTTTTTCCATGGTCAACATGGCCTAAAACAGAAACGATTGGTTGACGATTATGACCTTTTACGACTTCTTCAACCACTTCATCAGCATTATCAGTATCTTCGGAAGAATCGGGGTTTAACTGCTCTTCAGTCATTTTCCTCACCGTCCGGCCAGCAGGTGGTTTAGCTGGTTAGTTTCACTCGTAAACCCAAGCGCCCATCAAGTTGTCCCATTGCATGAGACCTTCAGGGAACCAAAGGTTGAGTTCAAACTCAGCAGTTTCAGCAGCATCAGAGCCGTGAATCATATTGTAACCCATATCCATGCCGAAGTCGCCACGAATAGTTCCAGGTGCTGCTTCACGTCCATTTGTCGCACCGATTAGAGTTCGGGCAACAGCAATTGCATCAACGCCAGTCCAAGCCATACAGACAACAGGTCCAGATGTTACGAACTTGATGAGTCCAGGATAGAATGGGCGTTCTGAGTGACAGGCATAGTGTGTTTCAGCGGTCTCTTGACTTGGAACAACGGATTTTAATCCGACTAATTTGAGCCCTTTTCGCTCAAATCTTCCAATAATTTCTCCAACAAGGCCACGTTGTACGCCATCAGGCTTGATCATAATGTAGGTAGTCTCCATAGTGTTCACCAAAACGAGCCACCGGCGACCCCTTTAAAACCAAATCCCCTAATGTAAAAAGAATCAACATTACATGCAAAGTAATTATTGAAGCCAATAATGACAAATTACATTCAACAAATAGCGTATGTATTGTCATCCATTCCAATGGAATGGTCCAATAATGCGGTCTCAAAAAGAGATCAAACAATTCCGCCCTTGACAAAGTGACGTGTCCACTTTACCTTACGGCTGTTTCTCTTGAGGTTAACCATGTTCTTGCGAGCCTTAGAGTTCTTGAACCACATTACGCTTCCGTCACGACGGATAAACATCATTCCAGTTCCAGGCTCAATTTCCTCACCAGAGAAAGTACAAATTCTACGTTCAGGCATATTATTCACCGTCCACCAATCTTACGGGCCTCGCGACCTGTATCCTTGAGCATCAATAAATCGCCAACGCGAATAGGACCCAATACATTTCGAGTAATGATACGACCCACGTCACGTGGGTTTGGCGCATCGTTAACACGGACCTTTACTTGAGTAGCCTCACCAGTCATACCAGTACGACCAACAATTTCTACTACTTCAGCAGGCCATCCACCTAATTCTTCACTCATCTTTTCCATCTCCTATTTTCAATGGAACTCAAGCCTTTAGGCCGTTGATGAGTTCTACAACTTCGTTGAATTTTTCTTGTGCACCTTTGTTGATTTCCATAATAGCAATAGATGCTGCTTGGACACCCTTTGGAAGGTTTGCTTCCTGTGCAAGGAATTCTTGAGAAGGAACATATCCATATGGAATTCCTTTCTCTTCACAAATTAGAGGGATGTGAGCCAAAAGTTCTGGCGGGTTCACATCTTCTGCAAGAATGATGAATTGAGCGGTTCCGCGCTCGGCGGTCTTGGTCACTTCATTGCTACCTTTTTTTAGGCGGCCGTTGGTGTTTGCAGTAATCATCTCGTAGATTTTATCAGAGACTTCGCTTGGGGTTTCAAATTTTACGTGTACATTCATTGGAATCACTCCATCCTCATGTAAGGCAGTCCTGCGCCTATACTCACATATTAAAGCGCGACGGTAAGAGCAATAAACCACTTATTGGCTAAAAACATATAATTTTCATGGGCAAAAAGGCACACTGCGACTAATTATTCAAATCTAATCTTTCCATTAACTCATTGACTCCACGTGCTAAAGCAGGTCCGCCGGAGATGACATCTCTTGGGTTTGAAAGACTGCCTGTAGCATGTACTCCGTCAACATATCGTAGCAATCTTGCAATTGCTCCACCAGTAAATAGTCCATGAGAACAGGCTGCATGAACTTCGGTAGCCCCTTGACTACGAAGTGCTTCAGCAGCTCGGCAAATTGTTCCTCCAGTGGCGATCATATCGTCTACGATGGCAACCTTCTTTCCATCCACATCCAAATCCTTTGCTTTGTGAACGATAGTATGGGCATCAATTCGAGTCTTTTCAAGATAACTAAATTGGCAATCGATAGTTCTGGCAACTTCACTTGCTCTTTCAATAGCACCCTTATCGGGTGAAAGAATGAAATCAGGTGACACAGTTTCCTGCAAATGTTTGGCAAGTTCAGGCATTGCAGAAGTAAACGCCACAGGAACGGACAAATCTTCCAAAACTTTTGGAGCATGTAAATCGAAGACTATGATGCCGTCGCAACGAGATGCCAACAATTGCCCAATTGCACGAGCAGAAATTGCTTCACCAGGTTTGAATCGCTTATCTTGGCGCGAATATCCGAAATATGGTATTGCAAGCAGAATCCCCACCCCAACATCGGGTAGTTGTTGTGGACCGATTTCCCGAAGATTTTCCATACTCCCGCTTCTAACATCATTGATTGCTTCTAGCATTAACAAAGTTTCAATAATTCCTGCATCAGGAAATGTATTAGAAACCAAAACAACAGGTTCACTTCGCACATCATCAATTATTTCTTCAGGGATGCGAGTGTAGCCTTCAGTATCGGGAAAGCGCCGTGTTTCTAGAGCGTGATGTTTCCAACCCAAGGACTCGGCAAGTTGACTTGCAAGCAGACTAGAATTGCTTCCGGATAGAACTACCATGGGTCTGCCTCATGTACGGGTGAGCGCCGCCCCTTCATGTTCTTTACTTCTAAATTCGCAAACAGAAAATGTTTGATAGATACAAAACAAATGAAATTTGGTGCGCGAGGCAGGACTTGAACCTGCGACCTCCCGGTTATCAGCCGGGTGCTCCAACCGACTAAGCTACCCGCGCTTGGGTAATTCCGCCGACTCGCAACCCCGTCATAAGAGTGACGGAATAACAAAGCCCCGGATTAAAGGGGGGCAGGGTCGGACAATGCAGCGATTATTGCTGCAATCACTCTTCTTCCAAACTGTTTATTGTTATGTAAGAAGGCAAGTTCAATACTTTCTCAAAGTTGCGTGATAACACTACTTCGTCTAGTTTATCTCTCGTTCGTGATAATGCAGTAATCGGGATTCGAATAAACATCTCTACTCCAAATTGCTTTTGAGTTGCAATTCTTGTTTGAACGACAACACCCTTGTATGTGCGCTTAACTTTGAACAAATCAGTAATGACTCCGATCTCATCTCCTTGGTTATCTAGTACAGCTCTGTCTAGCATTTCATCAGGCGCGTATAATTTCTCATCAATGCGTACTGTATTTCTCCATCTGCGCTGTAGTTCGCGCATTGACTTTGAAAGTCTTACAGTTCCATCATTGCGAATACTGTGTACTAGCTCCTTTGGTAGTGGAGCAAGTTCAGCAGGCTTGCGCATATATTCTCCTGCAACATCCGAATCAACTTGGATTCGCATAGATTGCACTCTGGCTTCGTTAGGATGATGTCGTTCACCGACTATCGTCCCAACCTTCTTATCGTT
>JABIGP010000086.1 GCA_018650105.1 Methanobacteriota archaeon | reverse complement strand
CACTTCCGTCAATACGTTAAGGCAATGAATTTGCCTTATCGATTCTGAATAGAATAGTGCATTACGCCTTCGGGCGATAATGGATAACTGCAATGGCAGTTATCCTCTGTGCCTTTAGGCTAAACAAATGAGTGGGGCCTCAATTTTCAAATGGGGCCCTTCTCCATCTCTTATCCATTAGTTTCCATAGCAGTGCACTTGCTATTAGTAGTAACAACGATACTGTAAGCATGCCCATGAATCCTTGCTGAACAACTGACTGGTCGTAAATTTGCGCAGTTGCGGCCAAACCGTCTTGACTTGTTCTTTCCCACCAATTACCGTATAGTGAAACATCTCCTTGAGTAAAGGATAGTAGGAATAATGCCAGTAGTGGAATAACAGAACCAATCCAGAACCAAACCATGACCGAAGCATCAAAAATTGCACGGTTTGGCTTCAATCCCATCAAGAAAGCAGTAAGTGCAACAATGTAAATCGAGTTAGCAAACATCACTACTATGCTCGTTGGTAGGTTGGCCCATTCATCTAATCTCCAAGCCATTGTCACAATAAATATTAGAGAAATCCATGAAGTTGCGAGAAAATATACAACCACCTTGGCACGAATTAATTGAGGAACTCTTAATGGTAGGCCATTCATGAAATCAGGAGAATCCAAAATGGTTAACCAAGAGTAAAAATTGAAACCAAAGAATCCCAAAAACGGTGCATAGGAGAGTAAATTAATCGGTATTGGAGCCTCTGCAAAATCAACAAGCCAGGCCATTCCAAGTAGTACGGCTAACGGAATTGCATAGGATACAGTCATCTTTTTTATTGCACCAGAACGGAATAAATCAACAAATTCTTTTGCGACAATTAACCTGAGTTCTCCCTTTCCTAAGAACCCAAGACGGTTGTAAATCGGGCCAAGCAAATCACCTCTTTCAACAACAGCCACATCAAAATCATCAGTGATCAATGCACTTGCAATCAATCCGATTACTACTGAAGAGCCCAATCCAATTATTACAAAAGTAAAATTTTGTGTTGACTGAGCGGCTAATCCCCATAAGAAATAATTCGCATCAACCTTTCCTAATCCTATCGCAATTCCAATTGCGACGATTATCACAGGGCCAACAATCGTATATGGTCGGCCTCTCATCCAAAGTGAACTGGCTAAGAATGAAACCGCAAGACCTTGAGCAAGAGTTGTAATCATCGCAATCCAAGTCCATGGTAAACTTGACCAAAGAAGAGGAGTGTTGACCGATGTATAATTATCAATTAGTATTCCAAGCGCCATTCCTGTAAGAACCGGAGTTAAAATCAGCATTACATAGAATAGCAAATCTTTCATGAAATAAGCAAAATGTGCTACGGAGTTAGGAAGAGGTTGTAATGCAGGTGCAGCGAGCAAGAAATTCTTTGTTCCCGAGCGATGCACAATAGCATCTTTGCCCATAAATGCAAAAGTTCCCATTCCTAAACTGAACATTAGCAATGGTAAGTGGAGAGCAAATCTCAATTCACCCCAAGTGAATGTTTTCTGCTCAATGTTGGAGACCTGAGCTGCGGAATCACCTACTAAAAATTGCAATCCGATAGTCGTGACCATAGTAACAAGCGCTAACATCAATGGAAAAAGCATCATGTGTCGACGATTTGCGAATTCTAAACTCTTTCTTTTTTCTTCTTTGAACATAACCCAAAAAGTAGTCTTGAAAGCAGCAAAACCGGTTAAAGGCTCAAGTAATTTCATTCCAAGGTTTGTTGTTCCAAGTGCTTGTTTCGAAGAAGATTCATCTTCTCCATCAATTAATTCTGACCAATCTCTTGTAGTGATGGTAGTTGGCAAAATCATTCCTCCTCAGAATGTTTTACACCTTCATCTTGGAATCTTTCCGCATCCTCAATAGAGTGCCCTACAAGGCGAATAAATACATCTTCAAGAGTTTCGGCAGGATCTATTTTCAATCCTTTGACCGTACCGGCTGCGAGAACTTTGCCTTGATTGATAATCGCCATGCGATTACACATTCTTTCAGCCATTTCAAGAACGTGAGAACAGAGGAAAATAGTACCGCCATCCTTGACATGTTGCAATAACCATTCTCTGCATTTCCGCTGATAAATCGGGTCAAGGTTAGCAAATGGTTCGTCGAGGAAAAGCAATTTTGGCTTGTGAATAAACGCGGTAGCGAGCATTACTTTTTGCCGTTGCCCTTTTGACAAATCTTTACACATCGTATCCCTTTTCTCTTCCATGCCAAACCAGTCAAGCCAATATTCAACCTTTCCAGTAATGTCGTCAACCCCTCGTAATCTTGCAACGAATTCCAAGAACTCAGCAGGGGTTAGGAATGAAGGTGGCGATTCGGATTCTGGTACAATACCAATGTTTGCTTTCAGTTTTTGAGGGTTTTCTCTAGCATTGACGCCAAGAACTTCAATATCTCCTTTACTTGCTCTAAGTTGCCCTGTTAGTAATTTGATAAATGTAGATTTTCCTGCACCATTAGGCCCAAAAACCCCAAAGAATTCTCCAGCATTAACTTCTACATTTAACGGGTGAAGTGCAATGAAATCACCATATTTCTTTGCCATGTCAACGGCCTTGACAAGTGGCAATGTGTCTTCACCCATAACTTGGCCTAAGCGCCCTTAGTTTTCTATCCTTGCTTGAGAATGATTACTATTTCACTTCGCCTGTTTATCGGTAGTATTGTCACAAAATAAAATGTCCATTCAATCGGTGTAATGATGAACTGAAGCAGGTTGGCATTACTATGGGCGCACCGCAAACCGATGTACTTAGCATTAAGGAAATTGCAATTGATGATTCCGAAGATTTGGGTTCAATCGCATTTGTAACGATTGATAGACCAGATAAATTGAATGCACTAAACGCAGAAGTGATGTCAAGTCTCAAAGACATGGTTGCATGGGTTGAGCAAACGGATTCCATTAGAGTTGTCGTCATTACTGGGGCTCAACCAAATGAGCCAGAACAAGGAAAAAGAGCGAAACCAAATGCCTTTGTTGCAGGGGCAGATATTACTGAATTCGTTGGTAAAAAGAGTGATGATATTAGAGTGATGTTTGCAGATAATGCTGTAGAAGCATTGTGGAATATTAGCAAACCGACGATTGCAATGGTCGATGGATTCGCATTAGGCGGCGGCTGCGAAGTCGCTTGCTCATGTGACATTCGTATCGCAAGTAACCGTTCACGTTTTGGAACACCGGAGATAAATCTCGGCCTAATTCCTGGATATGGTGCGACTCAACGTTTGGTGAATTTACTTGGATATGGCAAAACCATGGAGATGGTAATGACTGGAGAAATGATTGATTCAACCGATGCTCTGAAGTGGGGTTTGGTAAATCATGTAGTCGAACCAGAACAGTTGTTTGATTTCACCATGAACCTTGCCAAGGTAATTGGCAGTAAATCAACTCATACTTTGAAGGTCGCAAAGAAGACCATCAGATCAGCACTTAGCACTGGTTTGGAGCAAGGAGTGGCAATAGAAGCAGAAGCATTTGCAAGTTTGTTTGACAGCGAAGACAAAGAAATTGGAGTGGCAGCATTTATCGGACGTCATCAAGCAAAGTGGCAACACAAGTGATTGACAAATATTGAATCACTTGTTGATTTAAGAGGGCTATCTTGATGTGCGGCCGGCTTCACCTTGTCAATATGGGTCGTGTTTTTGCTGTCTGCGGTTTACCCGCCAGTGGCAAGGGTGAATTTGCAACAATACTTGCAAAAACAGGGATTCCAGTATTATCTATGGGCGATATGATTCGCGCTGAGGTAAAGAAGCGCAACATCGAAGAATATCCTGAAGTTTTTGGAGAAGTAGCTCAACAATTAAGACAACAATTTGGCGACGATATCCTTGCGGTACGCCTCTGTAGTGCAGTTGATAATCTATTAGAAAAGCACGATGTAGTGTTGATTGAAGGATTGCGTGGCGTAGCAGAATATGATGTATTTCATTCGCATTGGAGCGATAGATTTTCCACAATTGCAGTTACCGCAGATGAGGAGATTCGTTTCCAAAGAATCCAATTGCGTGGACGCGCAGAGGACGGGGATAGAGATTCACTGAAGATTAGGGATGAGCGTGAAATTGGTTGGGGCCTAGATGTTCTAATCAATCAAGCCGATTTCACACTTAGCAACGATGGAAGTTTGTCAGATTTTGTCAACAAATGCCAAATTTGGCTTGAGCAAATATTGTAATCGTTTTAGGCATTAATATTTCACATTATTACCTTTTTGTAATCATTCGGCTTTTGAAAAATATTCGCAGGTCACCCGTTTCCGGCTTGATTTTCACCGAAGTGTTATAGTCGGGGATGAAGCGTGAGCAAATTGCTTCAACAGGGGCTGAGTTCATGGCGAGGAAGAAAGGAAAAGGAGGGGGCAAGCGTAAGCGCTCACAACAACGTGCTCAATATGATGAATTGGACAAATATCCTGTGATACCCCCTCATGCATTTGCGCGTATTGTTCGCGACAAACAAACGCTCAACATTCTATACCAAATCATCGAACCTCCGATGACAAAGAAGGAACAAGAACAACGTGAAGAAATCATGGATATCTTCATCCGTTCATTAACTGCAAATATTGAAGAAATTGATTCAGATCCTGATGCTTACTTGAGGACTGCACTTGACAAGGTCATCAAATCATATGGAATGAAAATTAACAAAAAGTCAAAATCAAAAATGTTCTATTACCTTCGCAGGGATTTGATTGGCTATGGAAAAATGGACATGATGATGCACGATATCAACGTGGAAGATATCTCATTAGATGGAACCAATGTGCCGATTTTCGCATACCATCGAAAGTTCGAATCAGTTGAGACAACTTGTGTTTGGGAAACAGATGCGGAATTAGAATCCTATGTTATCAAATTAGCACAACGTTGTGGTAAGCACATTTCAGTTGCTGAGCCACTACTGGATGCTACGTTAATGGATGGTTCTCGTATTGTAATGAAATTGGGAAGAGAAATTTCAACACGTGGTTCAGCATTCTGTATTAGAAGATTCAAGGACGACCCGTTTTCTCCAGCCGATATTGTTGCGTTTAGAACAATGTCTTCATTGATGGCCGCATATCTATGGGTCTGCTTCCAAAATGAAGTTCCAATGCTATTCGTAGGTGGTACTGCATCTGGTAAGACTACAACATTGAATGCTATGTGTATTTTCATACCTTGGCAGATGAAGATTGTATCAATTGAATCAACTCGTGAAGTTAACATTCCTCAACCTAATTGGGTGCCGGGCCTAACAAGGCAAGGTTTTGGTGGTGAATCAAAAGATGGTGAGATTGGAGAATTCGAGTTGCTAAAGGCAGCTCTTCGTGAGCGGCCAGAATACATTATTGTAGGGGAAATTCGTGGTGCTGAGGCATATGTTCTATTCCAAGCGATGGCAACAGGTCACTGTGCATATTCTACTGTTCACGCAGATTCAGTTCCATCACTCGTTCACCGATTAGAGAACAAACCGATTGATATTCCGCGAGTTCTTCTTCCCGCACTAGAAGCTTGTAGTATTCAGATTCAAACACGTATCAATGGGCGACGTGTCCGAAGAACAAAGCAAATCGTTGAAATTGTTGGTATTGATCCAAACTCAATGGAAATTATCACCAATGAAGTATTCCGATGGGATGTAAATACAGATGATTTCATCTTTTCTGGAAAGTCCTATGTGTTAGAAAAAATCATGGTCAAAATAAATTTCAGTCAAGAAGAGATGCGAAGAGAACTTCGAACAAGAAAACGAATATTAGAATGGATGGTATTGAATGATATCCGTAAAGCAGACCAAGTATCGCAATTAGTAACAGAATATTATGTACGTCCAAATGAAATCCTTGCACGTGTAGATGGGCTTCGTTAATTCTTGAGGTGAAAAAGTATGGATTTGACAGCATGGCAAAGAATCTGTAATAGGATTCTAGGCGGAGTGCTGAAGTCAAAAGCAAGGAAAGATAAGGAATTGTCTGAAAACCTTGTCAAGGCAGCAATGCCAATGATGCCAGAAGTGTTTTTGGCTACAACAATTGTTACTTCATTTGCCATAATGATGATTTCATGGGCCTTTGTTGCGTTATTTTTCATTCCCGATATTGGAGTAATTGCTTATTGGGAAGGAATCCAAGACCCAGCAACAGAATTACCATGTTTTGAATGGGAATATTGGTATCCTGAATTGATTGATGAATCAAAGCCAGGAAATAATTGCCCTGATTTTGCATACCAAGTATTCCCTCCATTTTTGGAAATAATTATCATTGCAGTGGGTGGCCTTTTGATTCCTTTTGGCGGATATAAATACAACAAGGGCGCTCCTGCAAGAGAGGCAGCAAGAAGAGCAGATATGATTGAAAAATACCTTCCATACGCTGCATCATATACTGCTGCAATGTCTGCAGCAAATGCAACACCGGCTAAGATTTTCCGTTCTCTAGCGATGAATAAGGACATCTACAGCGATGTTGCTGACGACGCTGCGATGGTGTATCGTGATGTGACCCTACTTGGATACGACTTGATTACAGCTATGAAAATGGGAGTCGATAGAGCTGCATCAGTATGGCTAACAGAGTTTTTCCAAGGTATGGTCGGAACTTTAACTGCTGGAGGTCAATTGAAATTATTCTTCTTGAATAGGGCAGAGCACTATATGCGTGAAAACAGAACTCGATTGGGAATGTTCCTTGAATCAATTGCATTGTTGGCAGAGTCCTACATTGTTGTGGCTGTTGCTATGCCACTGTTCCTAATCGTGATGCTGGTAATTATGTTCTGGGTATCAGGGTCGGGTGCTCAAATGTCAGAAGGAATGCTATACGGGATTGTGCTAGGTTTCATCCCAATGATTCACATCGCTTATGCGATATTGGTTTGGACCAGCAGTAAAGAACAGGATATGTGAGGAGGTGAAATAATGGCGAGAAAAAAGAAGAATAAGATTGTCGTTGAATTAGATTTCCCTAAGGACGATACCACATTAACGAAATTATATGCAATTCTTGTAATTTCAATAATTCTTGGCCTAAGTTCCTGTGTAATGTGGGCTACGAATTCTGGATTTATTCCTACAAGTAATGGAGAGCCGATGTTCACAAATTTGTATTGCGGGGCGACAGCACAGGACTCTTCAGGTAATCCAATGGGTCATCATTTCAATACAAATCAAAAGCCAAGTTATGCTGCAAACAGTTCGTGTACAATTCTTCAAGATGATCCGGATCGTGTCACTTGGGCTGGAGAGGAATGGACTGGGATTGATAAAAGAGGGAAAAATTTTGATGTTCCCGGAGTATCTCCTGAGGCAACGGGCGGAGTCCCCTTGGACCAACCACTTTGGCTCAATTGTTCCGTAACGGCGGATAGTCCTACAGAATATACTGTTGCGATTAGAGATAAGTATGCAGATCTTATTGACCACTTCAACGGCACTACCGGAAAGGATAATGAAAAATGTAATATTTTCCTAGAGAGTATTCCCCCAGATACAAGATACGAATTGGTAATATTTTCGACTGAAGAAGGAAAGTATCTCACCGAATTCAATTTTGATATGACCGTTCATTATTATGATGGTATTCCTACCAATATGAATAACAAATCACTGTGGATTGGTCCTTCAATACTCGGTGGAAATGTTCATCCGGTCATTTTCCTCAATTTCTTTGGATTTACCTTTTTCTTGTTCATTTTCCCAGCATCTTATTATTGGGAAAAGATAGAAGAAGAGAAGAACCGCGTTGAAGAAAAATTCCCAGATTTCTTGAGAGATTTGGCAGAATACTGGAAAGGTGGTTTGTCGATGACTGTGGCGGTACAAACGTTGGCGATGTCAGAATATGGGGCACTCAATGACGAAGTCAAGAAAATGTCAGACCAATTATCATGGGGTGTCAAATTCAGTGATGTTATTGTTCAATTCGCAAATAGAGTTGGAACACCATTGGTACAGCGTGCTATTGCATTGATAGCCGAAGCGGATAGAGCGGGTGGAAAGATTTCCGATATTCTAGTAACTGCGGCTAATGACTCAAGAGAGTTGAAATTCCTTGAGGGTGAACGAAAGCGGGCTATTGGTTCGTATATTGCGGTTATTTGGACCTCATATTTCGTTTTCTTGGGTGTTATCGTAGTTCTTGCTAAGGTGTTTATTCCTGCTATTGCTGGTTCAAATAATGGTGATGAAAGTAGCGGCGGTTCTACAATTGGTAACATGACCATTCGTAATATTGATCCATTGTTTTTCGTTACAATTTTCTATTATGGTGTGACAATGCAAGCGCTTGGTAATGGTACAATGGCTGGATTGATGGCAACTGGTAGATTCTCCACTGGTTTCAAGCATTCAGGTTACATGATCGTTGTTGCTCTTGTGATTTTCAACTTCATTGCATTTTCACCAGACCTAATCGGTGTGACTACAACTCCTGGATTGAATCCTTCTTCAGGTACATTCGTTCCATCTTTGTTATACTTCGGGTGATCTGAATGAGGGACGATGAAGTTGCTCAGATTCATATTCTTGAAATGCTAACTTTGTTTTGGTTATTTTTTATGAGTGCAACTTTTTTGATTCAAATTCAAGTTCCTGATTCACCATCGATTGCTAAAGATTCAAGTTTGGAATTAGCAGGTAATGATGCGATACAATATGGGTTGGGCTTGGATTCTCTTTACGACGGTGAGAGCAGGTTACACGAACTTCTCGCTTCTGATGAATTAGATAGCGCTTGTGAATTATTGCAAAGTGCAATCGCTAGTGGCAAAGAAGCGAATTGTTGGTTGGCAAGAGATAGCGGAGTGGCCACACCGTACGGCCAAGTAGGAACTCCCGCAGGTGGAACAGTTACTGTTCACAAATTGATTGCCGTTGATTCTGCTGCGTGGACGGTTACACTTGATGTCTGGGCGCGTGGAGGTGGTGCATGATGCAGTACAGTAAACGAATTGCTAAAGATGAGCAACGGGACACTGCTCAAATGCTTTTGGCAACAGGGATTGTGCTTCTTATGTCATTATTATCAATGGCAATTTTTGCAGTAAAGATCGCTGGAATGACCATTCCTTATGATATCTCAAGTGATGCCGTTATTGTTACCACCCATGATGTCATCGATGTGATGCCAGGCTTGACTCAATACCGAACTGAAGAATGGATTGATGGTGGTCTAGATAGAATTGAAGCTTGTCAATATGCTGTTCAAAGTATGCATGACGATATTTTACATCATGGAGAAATTAGAGGGGTAGAAGTCAAATTAATTGGAATTTCAATTACTGATATTGATGGGCAGAGTATGCGGGTAACGGGTGAATTAGGAATTTCCGATGGAGATTCAATGTTTACTACGCAAGTAAATTATACAATAATTGCTTAATCAAAGTTGGGCTCTCTCTTTTCTAAAAATGCGCTAACACCTTCTTTGAATGCAGCAGTTTGTCCAGAGGCTTCTATCAATGTTCTTTCATGCTTGAGATGTGTTTCAAAGTCATTGGTGGATTGAACATCTAACAAATGTTTGATAGATTCTTTACTGTGTTGGCCCCAACGACTCCAGCGTAATGCGATTTGTTTAGCGCAATTGATTAATTCTGTTTCCTCAACAATAGCATCTATTGCACCCAATTCTGCAGCCTGCTGAGCACTCCATATTTCATTCTCCAAAAAGAACCGTCTCGCTACTTGGTCAGTTACCAAGCGTGGAAGTAACCATGTAGTGCCACCATCGGGAGAGAGTCCCATTCCAGCATAGGATGCAGCCATTTTTGCTTGCGAGGTTGCAACTCTAGCATCGCATGCCAGGGCCAAACCAAGACCGCCACCAGCACTTGCACCGTTAAGTGCAGCAATACAGATGGTTGATGTCTGGCGCATTTTTACAATCAATGGATGTAAAACTCCAGTCAACTCACGAATCAATTCAGTAGCATTACCTTCATCAATTGATTTTTTGAAGTCATCAATATTTGCACCAGCAGAGAAAAATTTTCCTTCTCCTGTTAATACAATTGCCTTCACTTCCTTGTCGGTTAATGCGGCATTGATTGCAGTAGCAATTTGTGGAAGGAATTGTAGTGAAAAAGATTGCATAGATGATTTTCCAGCCATTTTTATTAAGCGGACTCCTTCTCCTAAATCACTACTTTCAATTGACAATTAATCACCTCAAAGTTTGATGTTGACATTCTTTACCTTGGTGTAAAATCTCATGGCATCTTTACTCTGTTCGATACCAATTCCCGAATGCTTCCAACCAGTAAATGCAGTTTGAGGGAAGGTAATTGGATATTCATTGATTGAAACCATTCCACATTCCAAATCTCTTGCAAAATTATGTGCTCTACTGAGGTTCTGTGTCCAGATTCCATTTAGTAGCCCGAAAGGTGTATCATTAGCCATTTCAAGTGCTTCAGAATCTTCACTAAACTTAGTAACTGCAAGCACTGGTCCAAATAATTCTTCTTGGAATAACAAATTATCAGT
>JABIGP010000196.1 GCA_018650105.1 Methanobacteriota archaeon | reverse complement strand
CTATTAGCAGACGGTACTGTCATTGAGGAAAGCCTTGAAATCATGCAATATGTCCTCGATTGGCAACTGAGTGAAGAGGAAACAATTTGGATTGAAAGAAACGATTTTGAATTTAAATTTCACCTGGACCGCTACAAATATCCGAATAGATATGAGGACATTGATGTGGTTGAACAAAGAAATGCTGCAGTAAACTATCTTGATAGTTTGGATGCTAATTTGCAGAGCATTGAGAAAAATACAACACTAAGTGATGCTCTGTTTCCATTTGTTCGCCAATTTGCTAACCATGATAGAGAATGGTTTGACAATCAACCTTGGACAAATGTTCACAATTGGTTAGCCAGTAACCTTGAGAGTAAAGAGTTCAAAATCTGTATGAACAAAAACAAGCAATGGTTTGAGGGAGATTCCCCAGTTGTATTTCCTACAGAATAATCAGTTAGCCATAGTCAAGTGCTTGACTGATGGTGCGATTCCCAAATCTTCTGGAAAGAACTTGGTAGCAACAGGAATAGGCATAGGAGATATTTCAGTACCAACCAATGCGACTCTACTAGGTCTTGAATCAGAGAGAACCTTTCTGGCGGTTAATGGTGCGATTTTGTTGCTGAAATCCATGATATCCTCATGACTTGGCATATTCTCCGCACTCAGGTTTTCTCTACTATGTCCAACATAGACATAGCCTTTATTCTCAATGAAATCTGGGTCTGCTCGCAAATCTAATTTTGCAAACTCTTCAATATTTTTATCAGACATATTGATGCCTTTCATCAATGTATGACGGCAAACGATTCTAGTATCAAGTGATGGCAATAGGTCGATGGTTTCCTCGAATTTATCCCAAGCGTTTGTATTCCATTTTGGCTTGCATACCGAATCAAAAATCTCCTTGTTTGGTGCATCGACAGAAACATACAATTGAGTCGGTAAAACGTCGAGATTCTCGATCACTTTAGGCAGGGTGCCATTGGTAACCAGCATCGTTGTCATGCCGTGCTCGTGGCACAATTCCATATATTCACTAAGGCGTGTGTAAAGAGTAGGTTCTCCATTGAGAGATATTGCGACATGTTTTGGATTTTGAGCATCTTGCCATTTTTCCTTTGGAACCTTATCATTACCTTTGAATCCAGAGAGCAGTCTTCTTTGCGCTCGCACTGACTCATACAACATTTCCAAAGGGTCTTGGTCGGTTAATTCCAAGGTGTCCATATGCGGTTCTCTCCAGCAATATGTACAAGCAAGATTGCATTGGTCTACCACAGGTGACATTTGCATACAATTGTGACTTGCTACTCCGTAAAATTTGCCTTTGTAGCACTGACGGTCCCGCAGTAGAGATTCCTTTGTCCAATGGCAGGTTTTGACTCCGCCATGTTCTCCTACAATGTGGTAACGTTGCTTTTGCAATTTTGCTTTTAGTGCTAAATCCATACCCATAGGGTTCACTTCCTCAGCCAGGTTTCCACTGTTGAGATGCGAGTGCAACTACTTCGGGAACTGGCTGGGTTATCCGATGCTAATACTCCCCATGTTTCAACTTCGCGATTTAATCCAAAGGGTTTAATCACTTGCTAATCATCGGTAAAAAGGCGTTTGCAGCCTTCTCAGCAGCATTTGCCACATCATCTAAGCGTTGCAGGATTCTGTACATATGCATAGCAGCAAGTGGCTTGTCATCACCTTCAGAAAATACATAGGCAGCAGCAACACTTTCGCGTTCATCTGCTCCATGTTCAAGAATATTAACCTGCATAATTAAATCATTAAGAACAACCTTTTGCTTCGGAGCAAACCCAGATTGAGTCAAGACATTTAGTTGGTCCACAGTTTCAGAATACTTCTGAACTGTTAAGTGAACTGCTTCAGCCATTTCCTTCAAGTTCTCTCTTGCTTTATCATCGACCATCAATTCTCTAAATGAAATCTGCTCAGCAACATTTTGCGCATAATCAGCAATTCTGTCTTGGCGTGAAAGCATATGCAAGAATGTATCTCGCCCGATTGCAACCCTTACTCCCGTCCCTACATGATTACGTAGATCTGTTTTGATATTGTCAGCGTCTAATTCAGCAGCAACCGTTGCAGTAATGTGCTTGCTGGCATCCTTTCCTTGAGATGCTACAGTTACGGCGGATAGCATATGTTCAACAGTCTTTTCAACAGCCTTTGCATGTTCGTAGAACATATCGAATGGCGTTGAATCTAAGGTGTCATAAGGAGTAGTATCTACCATATCCTCCTTGTTTTCTGCTTTATTGTCTGGTCGCATAACAACAAATCCAGTCAATACAATAGCAATCAGTGTCACTATTGCTACATTAAGTGGTGTGCCAGCGAATAGGATTACGAAAACAACTGCTCCTGCACCAGCGATTGGCAGGCTTGCTACCCAACTTGCTGCAATCTTTGCAAATACTCTGAAATCAACAGCACCAGCACCACCTGCAAGTCCAACTCCTACAACTGCACCAACTAAAGTGTGGGTTGTAGAAATTGGAACG
>JABIGP010000112.1 GCA_018650105.1 Methanobacteriota archaeon | reverse complement strand
TGTCGCCAACGTAGCATAGCTGGTAGTGCTTCGGATTTGTAATCCGACGGTCGGGAGTTCGAGTCTCTCCGTTGGCTCCTTAATTATTGATGTTGCATTGCTGAATCAACGGAGATACGACTGTAAGCGATTTCATTACGAACTCCCTTCAGGAGTAGGTTAGTCCTGTATTGATTTTCACTGGAGACGGAATCAACCTGTCTCTCCGTTGGCTCCTTTCAATTAGTTGTATTAGTGATATCATTCATCAATAATTAGGAGGCTTTGCTAGCGAATCCTCAAAGAAGATGGAGTGACAGCCCCTTCACATGGTAGCACAGCGCCTTGACGGCAAGGCTTGCGCAGCGAGTGTTGAAGAGGAACTCCATGCCCGTATTTCAACTCTTAAAGAAGCAGGAATCACTCCCCATCTTGCAGTAGTAATCGTAGGAGATGACCCTGCTTCACATGTCTATGTTGGTTCAAAGGTTAGAGCCTGTGAACGTCTTGGAATCAAATCAACTCATATTGAGTTGCCAAGTGATTGTGAAGAAAATGAAGTTAGAGATATTATTCAAAAATTAAATGCTGATGAGTCTCTACATGGTATATTGGTGCAATCTCCATTACCAAATCATATGGATGAAGAAGGGTTAACAGATTTGATTTCACCAAGTAAAGATGTTGATGGTTTTCACCCAGAAAACCTTGGCCGCTTAGTACAAGGAAGAATGGATGGAATGTTACCCTGCACACCAAGTGGAGTAATGCGTATGCTGAAATGGGCTGGTGTTGAGACTTCGGGAAAGAGCGCCGTAGTTCTTGGTCGTTCACGAATTGTTGGCAATCCAATGGCTTTGTTACTTGGGGCAAAGGGAGTCGATTGCACAGTCACTATTGCCCATTCAAGAACAGCAGATAGTAAGGCAGTCTGCTCCACAGCCGATATCTTAATCGCCGCAGTTGGTAGAGCCGAAATGGTTGCTGAAGATTGGGTAAAACCTGGAGCAATAGTTGTGGATGTAGGAATCAATCGTGTGGATGATTCTAGTCGTGAACGAGGATGGAGATTGGCGGGAGATGTTGATCCAAGTGTTGCAAATACAGCATCATGGTTGTCTCCAGTTCCTGGCGGAGTAGGGCCAATGACCATTGCAATGTTGATGGAGAACACAGTGCGCGCAGCAGAACAAAAATGATTTGAATGGACAACACTGATAGGTTCAGCCATACTGTGCTGTTTTGATAGCATGGACCATCGAGCCCCAAGACTTGTGATTATTGCGAGAATGTTTACTTCGGTAATCGTTGCAGTCTTGATTGTTAATTTTCAGTTAAATCTTGTTGGAACTGCTGGTTGGAAGGTTGAAGAAACAGTATTGTTGATGAAGGCAATTACTTGGGCAGTAATTGCATGGTGGGCAAGCAAAGAAAGTGAAATTCCAGAATTTGAAACAAGACCAACATTCGAACAGCAAATGCAAGCGTTTGAGGATATGCCTACCAAAGTTCGTTCCTCATCAACAAATATGGATCAATTTGGTTTTGAAACAGTTGCTTCTAATCCTCAAACTTCTGCAATTATTCATTCTATTCTCGGTCAATCGGTTGAAACTAATAAACAAAATATTGACCGAGCAATAGGAACGCTTGGAATTGTAGAAACACAACAACCGATTGTCACAGCGCCAGTACAGCAAGTGATTGAAGCACCAACCAATCTATCAACTCAACAACCGATTGAACATAGTATTGAACCTGTACAAGTAGTCGATGCACAACCTTTGAGAGTGAATGTTGAGAGAGTTGCCTTACCTCACGAAAATCCAGAGGATGTAGTGACTCCTGATATTCTAGGATTAGAAGAAAATAGGGTATTCGCAAGCGAAAAACTTACTCAAGTTCCATTACCAGACCTTGATGAACTAATTTCTAGTCTTCCAGTAATAGACGAAATTCCAGCAAACGATGAAGTCATAGAACAACAAGTAAGTTCTGAACTTGATGACCTTATTTCATCGCTACCAGAATTACCTGAAATTGAATTACAACAAGAAACACTACCTCCTGCAGTATCCGAAATAACTTCTTCAACTCCTGAATTGCCCGACTTAGATGGATTTTTTTAACGGACACAACTTAAAATGCAGTTGATTTGGGGCTGAATATGATGCAATGGAGTGAACAATACGACCTTCATGGTCATTCTACACATTCTGATGGAGAACTAAGTGTTTCTCAACTTGCTCAAAAAATCAAAGATGAGGGGGTAAAGGTTTGGTCCTTAACCGACCATGATATCATCAGTGGTTGGAGCGAAGCTAGTGAAGAGGCAGAAAAGAGAGACATCAAATTTATTCCTGGTGTAGAGATTACTTGCATCCCCGGATTGCCTGCGGAATCCGTAGTGTTGGAAAAAGAAGGTCGTGATAGAGCGACAACATCATGGCATTTACTTGCATATTTCCCTAATTACAAACCAAATACTAATTCTTCCTCAATGACCGCTTTTAGTGAATGGCTAGAACCATTTGCAGAGGGAAGAATTGGAAGGATGAAGCGGATGGTTGAGAAGGTAAACCAATTGGGAATGGATATCTCATTTGAAGCAGTAATGGCGAGGTCAAGCGGAGCGGTTGGAAGGCCACACTTAGCCAAGGAAATGATTGAGAAGGGTTATGCAAATACAGTACAGCAGGTATTTGATGAGTGGTTAGGAGATGGCAGGCCCGCTCACGTGGAAAAAAGAAAACCAACGATAGTAGAAGCGGTTGAGGTCATACATGCTTCAGGTGGAATCTGCTCATTAGCCCATCCAATATACTATGGAATAAAAACTGACAATTTACTATCTTTTATTGACGATGCAGGTGTCGATGCAGTCGAAGCATTTCACCGTTCACACCCGGATAGTTATAGAATGGAATTATGGAAGTCTGCGCAAAAACTTGGCTTGAAAGTAACTTGCGGCTCAGATTATCATGGCCCAAGTTACCAAGCGCGACCAGGACACATGCCAGTTCCAAGTGCATCATTGCCAGAGCAAATAATTTGACTTATTGTTCACGTGTGATGGTGTCAACAATAAGTGCTAGTTCAAACAATAGGATTACCGGTATCGCTACCAAGAATAAACTGAGAGGATCTGGTGGCGAAAATAGTGCCCCCATTACGAAAGACGAAAACCAAATATGGCGACGATAGAATTTTATTTGGGCTCTGTTAACTACTCCAAATCTCAAAATTAACAATGTAACAACGGGTGATTGAAAACCAATAACGGATGCAATTGCCAAATTCGAAATAAAGCCAACATATCCAGACAATCTCCATTCAGTGGATAATCCTGCACTTTGCGCATCAGTAGTTAGGTAATCAAGTAGCATTGGAGTTAACAAATTCCATGAGTAATAGATTCCCGATAGTGATAGAATAATGATTGCAATAGTTGTCAGCAAAAACGTTGGAGCTGGTTTTGGTATGGTGGTATTTATTTCTGCTAGTTTTTGCTTTAATTGAGGGGATTTTGCCCCTTCTATTATTCCAAAATAGATTAACATAGAAACAACACAAAATGCTCCAAAACTCATGGCGATTCGCAATTGAAGCATTATGAATTCAACCGGTGTAATTACAATGATGCTTACATCTTCAGGTAATTTACTAGGCTCAATCAACCATGTGATAATTTCCCTAGTTAGTGGAAAACCGATGACGATTGCAAATAAGAACACAAATCCGAGACTTTTAATCTTCAACCGCAAAAACTCTCTTGTTTGCTTAAGCAACTGGCCACCTGGGCTTTCCATCAATTCGTCAACAGCACTTACCAAGTCGCTGTTAGAAGACATGCTCTCACCATTATTCCGATTCAACGAATTCCTGTTCCCACAGGTGGCTCGGAGTTGAATCGATCAAACTTCGCTTATATTTTTTCAAGCGGTATAACCTATGAACTACGAATCCAGTCATCCATAATGATGGTAAAGAAAGTAATACTGCTTTCCACATAATATCTTCGTTATAGTCATTGATGACGCGAACTTGCACAACCTCGCTATCGGTTGAGTCGCCGATATGGCCAGGATTATGCATTATGATTAGGTGGTAATTATTTGGGGTCTCAATTTCTAATGCCAGGGTTGATTGCGGTTCAATGGTATAATATTCTCCTAGAGTTTTCATTATTTCCCAATTAATTGAACCATCTTCCATGCCCGGTTCACTCATTTCAACAATAATAACAACAACCTCTAAGGTAATGCTATTGTGAAGATTTGTTAGATTTGATGTTACAGTTGAACCCGGTTCTATTTCTTGAATGATTTCAAAAGTTGAATCACCTGCTCCAAGTTGATAGGAGATTCTTGTGTCCACAGATTCAGATTGAATATTTACAGACATCAAAATAATTGTTAGCAATATCAGAGCAGCAACACCTTCGGCGAATAAATGGCGCCATACCTTTTTTCTAGTAACTCCTTTGAACATTGGACCGAAATCATTGCGCAATCGCGGTTGTAAATGGTGAATAAATAACGCCCCAATCCCTCCAATAATGATTCCAAGTGGGATGTCAACAAACCAATGGATGCCGAGATATAAAATTGTGAATATGAATAATAGAGTATTTATCGCTACGAATAAGTGGTATGGCCAGTGACGCCATTCAGTTATTTTGATGCCCTTTTCTTTTACATGCAAATAATTTAGATATAGAATTCCAAATGGTATGGCGACATGTAAACTTGGAACTGCATTATCCAGTGGGTCATGAGCCGCATAAAACGAACTATACCATCCATCATGGTACAACAAAGCATCCATTTGAGGTATCCATGAAGAAGTGACTTCCACATTGAAGAATAAGTAATATGGCACAGCAAGAGCATAGATCAGAATATAATTCATAGTGACCTTGTCGGTCATATCACGATCACCAGTAAATGCAAAATAGACCGTTGTCACGTAAATCAAGAACAAATAAATAAACAGATAATGGAAGTTAAGGAAATCAGTTAGTACATCATTTTGAAAAGCGTCCTGTATCCATTTTGTCAAATCACCTTCAACAGAATAAACTAACTCAGTCCAGTGGCCAGTTTTTATTTTGATTGGCTCGTTGATGTTATCTGTTAATGCTTTCCATTTTATTATTACAATATATCCTAGGGCGTGAAGATAGTAGCGCTTTTCATGAAATACACGACTCCATTGACGCCAAGGAATTCTCATGTCTGGGCGATGAAAACTGAATAACCAACAAATAATTGGTGTTAGAACAATTATCATCAACAACATGATTGAATATGGTTCCATGTTTGTATGGCGATGCCCCCTCTCTTTAGCAGTTTTCACACTATATAGGAGCATTAACTATGGTTTGCCTATGTTCTACTGTGGCAAATTAGGAATTACGATTTCGAATATCTTCTTCTTTAGCCACTCTTACGCCCTCCTCAAAATCAACCCAGCGCAATATTATAGTTCCAGCTACAATTAACATCGCAATGGCTACAAGACCTGCCCTTGAACCATAATATCCACCTACTACAGCATAGAGGAATGGCCCGATAAATGCTGCAACTTTGCCAAAAAATCCAAAGAATCCAAAGAATTCTGTTGAACGAGTTTCAGGGATAATTTTACTGAATAATGAACGTGCTAGACCTTGTGAACCTCCCAATAATAAACCAGATAATAATCCTAGAATTAAAAATTGCACATTGACTCCTAAACCTAATGGCTGCCAAACATTATCGCGTAATAATACAGCCCAACCATCGCCTTTCTCATCTCCAATACTAGCCGGATTGTCGATGCCAATGGCACTTAATCCATCATTTGAACCGTCGGGATCAACAACAATAACACTGAATCGTGAATCTTCAAATGTAGATAAGATTCCAGTAATTTCCTCACTCGAAAAATTACCCTCAACAAATAAGTCATCAATATTATCTTCTTTATTTTCCATTTGATAATTAACTCCATCATCACTGGTTATTACCGCATCATATTCGTTTACATCAACGGGCATCAAAGGTGCAAATCCAACACCCAATATAATGACCACACACCAGCCAATACAAGCGATTGTGAGCGCTGTTTTTGCCGATGTTTTTTCAGCCAAGCGTGTAAATCCTATTGCGGCTGGGGCTCCGACGAATTGTACCAATAAGATGACGATCATTAATGTGGCAATCGGAATTCCCAAAACAGCAGAACCAAATGAACCAGCAAGAGCAGTAACCGAGTTTATTCCATCGATAAACAAGAAATATGAGAGCATATATAGGAATAATACTTTGAATTTTTTAATCTCTTTACTCGTTAAATATAACTCAGAAATTGCCATTTTCGTTGCGTTGAAAAAACCATTCCACTCCATTTGATTTTCAATTTCAGGTTCGGGAATATATGCAAAAGTGTACCACGCAAATCCAAACCACCACAAACCACTGGATGCAAGTGTAAACGGAATTACCCATGAACCCTCCAAGGTCATTACCATGACCAAATGAATGAGCAATAGGATTCCTCCACCCAAATATCCGTATGCAAATGCTAGGTTTGAAATTTCATCAAGTTCATCATTTTCACCCATAAATGGAAGAACTGCATTGTAGAAAACGGATGAAGCATTTAAGCCTACATTTGCAAAGAAATATGTTATCAAAATGAATATCCATGCGATATCAATCGGCAAATATGCCCCAATGGCCAATAGAATAGTTGCACCAGCCCCTAGCCATGAAAAACATTTCAATGCCAACATTTTGATTGTTTTACGGTCTGCAATAATTCCCAATGCCGGTGATATTGCTGCAACTAATAATGCAGAAGCCATTGTTGCAAAGGCCCATGCAGTATCTGCTGTTAGTGAAAAAGAATCAGTAAAATTTACCGAAACACCATTCGCTTCCAGAAATAAGTAAGTGAACCATGCAGGTAATATCGCAGAAACAACACTTGTTTCAAATGCAGATTTTGCCCAATCAAACATTCCATAACCAAAAATTGCCTTGCGTTTCTCTTCACTTCTAGAGGCCTTTTTTTCAGCCCGACTTCGTGAAATAGTTTCGCCCATGAACCACAATTTCATCAAAAGGATATGATGCTTTTGACAATAAAGGAAAGATAATCTTTCAAGTAGAAAGGAATGCAGCAAATGGGGCGGGAAGATGTATTGCCAAGAACCGGAAAATACATTGAAGAGTTTACAACACGCAATCGCTCTTTTTGATGGAATTGAATTCGATATTAGAATGACATCAGACAACCAATTAATTGTCCACCATGATAGAAACGTATCGATTAAGAAGAGTCGTCTGCAAGGAAAAAGTGAGTGGGTGGAAGCGTGGAAATTAGAAGATTTAGAATCAGAAGGTTTTATTTCTTTCAGAGCCATGTTAGAAGATCCAATCATTCACAGTAATTGGGTTGAAAAAGGAAAAATGGGCTGTATTGAGATAAAAAGGCCTCATCCAAATGCTCCTATGGGTGGAGGATTCCTCTCACGTAAGAAACACAATAATCATGTTGCAAGCATAATCAAATTGGCCGATGAAATACTCGCTGAATTTGAAGTACCAAGCCAAAACATGGTCTATTATGCCTTTCACAAAGGCATGAAACAAAGTGCTAAATCTGCAAAATCTAAGCGTCCATGGGCTCCCTTAATTCCATATATTGCTCCATATGGAAATAGAACTACTCAACGGTTTCAAAGCCTTCCAAGGTATTTGACAACATCATTTGCAACACTTCTTAATCAACATGATAACATGGGGAGTTCAATGTTGCCCTGTGCAATAGAATATTTCTTACCTCCTCACAATAAATTGCCTTTTGGAAAAACTGTTGGATTAACTGGTAAGCAATTAACTAATTTGAATGCTATGAGAAAAGGCATGGCAACATATGTGTGGCCAACAAAACCAATGCATGAGAAATCTATCTTAGATGCAGGGCTAACTGGGTTAACCGATAAAGCAAATCCACAATTGACATGGTTACCATCTGGAGATGCACGTTGGGTAAATCCGGCAATTCAACCACTGGATAAGCAACAACAAATTCTTCTCAATTCTGCTAGCGAAGAAAATCACTTAGAGATATTGAAGCAACTAAAGAATGAAGTTCCTATATGGAGTGAATGTGATGCTTCAAGACGATTAGAACTAGTTTCAATGTGGAAAAAATCCTGGAATTGGCAAGAATCTACTGATGAATTACTAAAAAGCGCTAGTTTGACTTCTCCTCTTTGGCAAGCACCTAGGCTAATTGGGCATAGAGGTTCAGGAAAAACACCGCGACCTGTAATTGGTGATTAATCACTCAACATGTCGCAAAGTTTGTTGCTCTGCAAAATACTTAGGACGATATATTGGAGTCCCTTTGCCGTTACGGAAAATAGTACGTTCATCAACAATCTGTGCGCCGATTCCGATAACTCTAGCCCATCCAAAGAAAGTAGTGTAGTATGTTGGGTCTTCAAGCCCAACATGGAATAGTAAAGCTCCACTCGCAATATCTACATTTGCATTAGGGTTACTTATTTTCGGATTTTCTGCAAGTACTCTGGGAGCAACTTCTCTTAGTGTACGAATAATTTTGAAATTCTCATCATTAGGGCAGATTTCTTCTCCAAGGGCAAATTGTGCGGAAGCCCGTGGGTCTTCTGTGCGAAGAACTGCATGCCCGAAACCGAAGATTGGACGCTTAGCAGCCAACTCCCCGCGCACAAATTCCTCTACTTCTTCTGGATCACTTGTACCAATTTTGAGAACAAACTCGAGGCATGATTGATTAGCGCGTCCATGTAATGGTCCACTCAATGCATTCATTGCCCCAACCATTGCTGAATAAACGGTCGCCTTGCTCGAAGCAATAGCCTTGCCAGTAAATGTTGAGAGATTTCCTCCACCATGGTCCATGTGTAATACCAAATATGTTGCAATTATTCGCTCCATTTTTTCATTGTCAACATTCTCAAGTCCAATTGTATTAACAAATCGCTGAACCATATTCAATGAGGTATCATCCGCAGGAATATTTTCTTCACGACCTTCTCTAATCCTGTACATCAGCCCCATTACTCTAGGCATCCGAGCGATTAAGTTCAATGCATCTTCTTTCCAATCTCCAGTGGTTTCCCACATACCCATTGTATGGATTGCAACACTTATCCAATCCATTGGGTGTCCATATTTTGGTAGAGTTCTAAACACCGCTTCTAAGTCACCAGGAATTTCACCTCGGCTGGCTAAGTCGGCTCTAATGTCAGCGGATTGTTGCGCATTTGGCAATTCTTTGTTAAACAATAAGTAAACGATATCTTCAGGAGAAAAGTTGGTAAGTTCAGAAATAGGATATCCACAATAATGAACACCTTCAGTAGGAGTGACGAATGAAGTTCGGCAAGTACCTACCGGCACTCCGCGTAAACCAGTGTTTAGGTGGTCTGCTGTGACCTCCAAAAGAACTTCTTTACCTTCCACTAATTTCCCTCCGATGCAACGGAAAAGCCCCACTCATATAAGTTGGGTCCTAATTTGAATAAGAATCATCTCTTAGGTGTAGTAAAACTCACTTAATGTATTTGACTCGCAATGTTATTTTTTTTGGGCACTATTCTGGCAACTGGCGAAATCCTCTACTAGATTCTCTATCTGAAAATACTTGTATTCGAATTAGATTTCCATCAACCATTATCGCATCTTCAGCAGTGAGTCCGGGACATTCCTCAACAACCCGATTCCACGCTCTTTGGGTCGCAAGATTTTCTCCCCACCAAGGGAATGCTGCACATTGTTGTGGCCTTACATTGTAAATTGTGCATTGTTTATTTTCATCTAAATATATACAAATATCATCAACATCTCTACTCTGAAGAATATAACGTCCATCAAGTGTTTGTTTGCAATCTCTTTGCAACCAACTTTTGAGATCCATATTGTGATGTGCTGAAATCCGCTTTGCATCTTTCTCGGATAAGTATACAATTCCACCAGGCTCATCGCAGCATTTACCACAATTTGCTTGACATTTGAACGGAACACCATCCATCCACCATGGTCTCATTCTTCTTCCCCTGAATTATGTCCACTAATGTGCAACTTCAATTGTGGAGGGGCATCTACAATATCTTCAACCTCGACAACTGGAGTTTTTATTACGCGCACTATCTTTTCTGCAACATCATTTTCTTGCAAATCGTCTTGGTTAGCAGTATCATCTAACAAATCATTCATGTCAACATCTTCTGCTTCAATATTCCATTCGCCTTCAGGTTCAAAACTATCCAATGATTCTTCAAAACTTTCTTCTTTTTCCACTTGCTTTTTTATTGGCGCACGACGAGTAACTTTTCTTTTGGATTTACCTTTTCTCCTCTTGACAATCCTGCGTGGTTTTTCATCCTCTTCGAATGGTGGTAGAGGTTCTCTTTCAGGGTCAATTGCGACTAATTTTTCCTCAAGATAGCGCAATTCATCAGCGATTTGGATCAATTCTTCAATATCTGCTCCATCTGCCTTTTGAGCTAATTGATACATCTTTTCTTCTAGATCACTTAGGAGTTCTGAATTATTGAAAACCTCCATTTCGTTTTCACTTATTTTGTCATCTATCATAACATCTATTTCGGTTAAAATATCTGCAGCACGCCCATAATCCTTCTCTTCAATACGGTTCGGACGCGCGATAAGGTGCTGGTCATTTTCATTGACACTTAGCACAGAAGGGGCTTCAGGAGTTAACTCATCAAGCGATGTATGGACATATTTTTCTAGCATTTCATCACTTTCAACTACCATTTCATTCGCATCCCAATGCGGTGGTGAATAATCATCATCATCCAATTGCGGAATTTCTCGCTTTAAGTCGATACCACCAATATCGTGATCAGAATATACTGTGTCAACAGCGTTAGAAATTAATCTCGTGGCGATATTGTCAACATCATCTCTGACTATTTCATTTTCCTCAATTTCTTTGGACATTGAATGTCCACTTAGGGCGTGAATGACATCTTCGCCATCAATAATATCGTCTCCAGATTCAATGGCCAGTGCAATCTTGTCAAAATTAGCAATTGTACTTCTCCAACTAATGCGGTTAAATGTCACAATACTAGCCATTTGCCCATCGTCTAACATCAAATTTCTGGAGCCTGCTAATCTCCTAGTAAACATTACTAAACTTGATGCGGTAGGATTTTGGATAATCGTTTGCGCAGAGTTACGGCAAATATCCCAAAGTCTGGAAGACGGCCAGTCATCTGGAGATTCTAGGCTGGTTAGAATAACATGAACTCCTAAGTTGATTGCATGGTCAACCATCTGTCCTATTTGGTTGGCTAATAATTCATCATCAGCGATAATATGCGCATCATCAATCGCCAGCAAACTTGCACCGATAAGAGCCTCTTGCCAATTTGCTGGCAATGTTTCCATACCGATTAAATCAACAGCACTGATAAGGAACACTAGTCCCTCCATGCGCCTTGCAATTCCTTGTGCAGTAGCGTGAATCAAATGTGAACGTCCAGTTCCACTTTCACCGAGAATTATCAAGGGATTGAGATTTGTTGCTGGTGAATCAACAATTGATTCACAGGCCC
>JABIGP010000194.1 GCA_018650105.1 Methanobacteriota archaeon | reverse complement strand
CACTCTTCTAGGCGAGTACGTGCAACTTGACAGTCTGCATCTATTGCAAGGACACTCTTCCATGCTGCACTGGCCTGGTCAAGGCGTTGTGCCTCATGGTGTAATGCCGCTATATGTAGTCGGGCATCCAGATGTTGCGAGTCGGAGCGGACTGCTGCTTCGAAGTCGGATAGTGCTGCTTCTTCCCTGCCCCAATCGAGATAAAGTAATCCTCGTTGATGCCAAGCAGGTGCGTGGTTTGGAGAAAGTCTGAGTGCTTCATTCAATGGTGCTTCTGCTCTCTCAGGTCTCTTCAAAGACATATGACAAGATGCGATTTGAGTTAAGGCGTGGAAGTGATGTGGTGCATTTTCAAGAACTATCTTGAGATCATCTCTTGCAGGTTCCCATTCTCCAAGCATCATTGATGCTTCTGCTCTTCTCAATCTTGCTAGAGTCAAACTAGGTGCTAAATCCAAAAGTATTTCCGAATCATCTAATGCACTCTTAGGTTCGTTGATAGCCATCAAAACACTGCATCTGTTTAGACGTGCACGAATATGGCTTGCATCATTATTTAGAGCCTCGTTATAGTGGTTAAGCGCTTGATCAAGGTGACCACAACGCGCTGCGATATTTCCTCTTACATAGGAGATTGTTGCATTTTCTCCATGGATGTCTGCCGCATCAATAAATGTGCTAGCGGCTGAAATATCTCCATTATCAAGAGATAATAATGCTGATTCAATGGCGGCAGAAGGGTCTGATTCTGGCAATAACCTTCTAGCCCTATCCAGTGATTCTTCTGCTTCCTTTAATTTTTGTAGCAAGCGATTACTTCTGGCAAGGCCAAGCCATGCCACACCAGATTCTCTGTCTAATTTGAGTGCTTCATCAAATGCAGCAAATGCGTTGGATAACAATGCTGCATCTGTTTGACCGGTGCCATCGCGGGCTCTGTCAGCATTAGCCAAATGTAGGCGCCCTTCAACAACATGCAATAGGGTGTGGTCAATACCAACAGGTGTTTCATCAAGCAAACGCTGTGCCTCTATGAAATCCCCTTCTAGTAATTTCTTTGAAGCAATGGTTGCTCGGAGTTCTCCATTTTGCGGATGGGTTGCTAATGATTTTTCCATTGCCTTTGTTGCATCTGCTGGTGAACCGCTTGCAATTAGTAAGTCCACTTTTAACATCATTAATTCCACGCCACCTGAATCCAATGCAACTGCGTGTGTTGCTGCCTTCAATGCTTCCTTGAGTTTGTTTTTCTTGGATGCTAGGAGTATCGCTAGCAATGCCCAAGCCTCTCCATGTTGCCTATCCAATTCCAAACAACGGTCGACCGAAGTTAGCGACTTTCCGTGCTCTCCTTCTTGATAGAGTAATTGTGCATGGCTATACCAATCATTGGCCACACTTGGATCTTCAGCGAGTGCATTTTCTATCGCCTCTAAGGCCTCACTGCGCGCTCCAGCTCTAGCACGTAGACCTGATAATAGCGAACGGTCCGCTGCTGTATCAAGGCCAAGAGCCTCTAATCTACGAACATCTCTTTCCGCTTCTTCATCACCAAGACTGGCAAGTAAATGTGCATGCGAGCGAAGTAACTCTGGATTGTCTGGAGTGACTGTCATTCTAGCCTCTAACCAATGACGGCGCAGCACAGTATCGCCTTTGATAATGGCAATCTTTTCCAATGCTTCGAGGAGATTGCCGTTTCCTGGTGCTGCTTGGTAAGCAAGTCCGAATGCTGATTCTGCCCACTCATATTGTCGCAAAGACATTGCAACATGTCCTAGTTTGTGTGCAGAAAGAGAATTGATTCCAAGTTGATCGAGTGTGACATTTTTGCTAGTAAATAATTCAAGAAGGCGAGTGACTAAAGATTCACTTGTAGAATTGAGTACATCTTCGGAACCAACAGGAGTCTCGCTGCTAACTGTTGCAACTAATGTCTCAATGCAGTGCAAAGAATCTATTATCGCTAAATCTAATTCCTCTTGGTTTGCAAATTCGCCAAGGTTTTCCAACCGTGTAATGGTAGCATGAGATAGTATTGCTCCATCCAATTCTGGATTTGTTGCCCTCAATGCATCAATTAATCCTAACATTTCACCGACTGAAACTTGTAATTGACCAATTTCGTTATTGAGATGGGAGTAATTTGCTGCTTGCGATTCTTGGAGTAAAATACCTGTTTCATTGAGTAGAATGAATTTGTCATCGGCTTTTTTCAGCCAATAACCAACGCCGCCTCCAACGCCAATACAAGTGAGGCTGAAAAGTACAGTTAGTGGGTCCATTATCACTCACCTTGCCTTTATGCCTTTATGGTCTGCGGCTGAAAAGTAGTTTTTGAAGGCGTTTTCCGCACCTTCTAAATTTCACCGCCCCCTAAAGGGGGCATTCAAAAAAACATGAAATTTGACTGTTATTCTGTGAACGGCTTGTGATATTGATGAGTGAAAATGCAACAATTTGTGATCTACATTGCTCACATTGAAAGGCTGTGGCTGTTCTTGGCGGTGTTAGGTGAGCCCTTGAGTTCCGATTCCGATGATGATTCCGATACCCTTTGGTATTATTCAAGGTTGGAGGAATGGAGTGATTCTGGATTAATGATTGACGGAATTGAAGATTTTCTTTCAAGTGATTCAGCAACGGCTAGTGACAGGTTACAAAGGGCCGAATATTTAGTCAATTTAAGTGTAAATTTGCGCCACAGACTATCTTCTATTGTTGAAAATTGGTATGATGAGGATGTCGTTAATGCTGTGAATTGGCAAACTGATTTGAAAGACCCAATGAATGCTGATGGGATTTTGATTGAATATCAAAACTGGGCTAGAGATAACCGCCCTTGGGAATTAGAACTTGAGTCGGGCGCCCTTGATTGGGCCACAAGTGGTAACGGTGAAATCCGTCAACAATTACTCAAACGATTCGATTCTTTGGACCGGTCTTCTCTTCCTTCAACCATGATATTGATTCCATATTTGTCAAATCCCAATAATATAGCAATTATCGAAGCGGGATTGAAAGATATTGAGCTTGTTGAAGAAAGGCAAAATAAATTGATTACTGATTCTATGAAGCAGATGCTAGATATTGGATTTGATGTGGGTTATGTTTCTGAGTTAAATCTCAAGCAAGCGCTTGATGAGATGGATAAATGGTATTTACTGCATGATGAACATGAGCAATTGCGTCTTCTAATAGCAAAGGAAATTGCACCATTCGATGAGAGTTTAGCAGAACACCACGACTCAAGGCGAATCGTGTTAATGAAACAAGGATTATCTGCAGATGTCCAAGAGTTACGCGAACAGATTGTTGCAATTGCGGATAATTTGCATCAGCGATTACAAGTTCTGAATGACCAATTGACAAATTGGAGAGAAATCGGAATAATATTGCCTAGTGAAGATGTTGCTATCGCTGAAGAGTTATTGGAATGGGAGGCGAATCTTCCCGAAATTAATAACGCGGTTAATACTAACCTTAGCGCTTTACAAAGTTGGAAAGATATCGTTTCACGCTGGCCTGAAAGAGGCGCTGAGGGAGCTTCACTAGCAGGAAATCTTGAGCATACACAAGATTTCATCGATATCGTTGAATCCCTACAACATGATTGGAAACAATTAGAACTTGATGGTTTGGAATTGGTTGCAAAATACGAAGATGAAGGTTTGGTGATGGATACATGGAGACAACGTGTTGTTGATGAGCCGCGTAATTCGCTTCAATTGCTGAAGTTAGAGCAGTCCAATCTGGATGTTCGTCTCAAATTGATTGACCAATTAAACAGTTTAGACTGTTCATTTGATGGTGAGGAGGAAGTTAAAAAGCGCGTTTCAATATTGCGAGAAATAGATGTTGATGCTGAAATAATTACTAATATGGAGGAATTCATTGAGAAGAGAGCTACGCGTGGTGCAAGGCATATTCGAATGTTAGAACGTGATTGGTTAGACTTGCTAAGTCAGGGCAAAGCGGATGAGAGTATCTCGACATCTTTGTTGAATATTCGCGCTTTTGAAGAATTGATCTCTACCACTCGCCGCTTTGGAAAATCAGCAAATGTATCTCCTACTGCCGGTGATGTCATCGCCGGTGAAACGATGAAACGTTTGGCGACGAAGACCGACCAAGAATTAGCGGAACTAGAGTACCGGGGATGGAATGTGGCTCAGTTAAGAATTGAAATCAAAATTGACCTCGTTGGTACTGCGAAAAAGGTTTCCAATTTGCGAACTAATATCCCTCGCCATGCATCTCTTAGAAAACGACTCAAATCTTTACCTTGGCAAAACGATGTTGCATTGGCGGTGGAAACTGAATTGGAGTTATGCAAACCAGAGGCTATTGAAAGGCTTCACGATAGGGTGCCACAATTCCTTAGACACCTCGCATCCCGTCCTGTTGAAGACCCTGATTTTACTTTCACTTCATGGAGCCCGTCACCAATTCGACAAACACTAGTGCCGATGGTGAGTGAGGATGGGCGTGAAGTTTTGTTGCCTCGTGATGGATTACAAGATGCTCATGAAGCGATTTTGGAGGCGATGGAAATAGAGGAGGAAGAAATTCCTTTGCAGCAAGAGATTGTTGTACCTGTAGAGGAAGAAAAAACCGTAGACATGCCCGAAAGAAAGGGAGTTGCTCTTGAACCTCAAATAATTGACGAGTCACCCGATGATGAAAAATCCCTAGAACCTGTTGATGGAGAAACTGAAGCCGCACTTGCTGCATTGGTGGTATTTCTAAACAATGTCGGCCTTGAAGAAGATGCTGCGCTGGTAAAGAATGATGGCATGAAATCGTTAGATTCAGTTCGCAGAACTTTAGCAAGTCATGTTGGAATAGAACCGCGCGATATTCGCGTCGATAGAGCATTGCGATTCGCAATACGACTGTTGCCGCGTCAAGAAGCGGGCGATGGCGTTCGTGCCGAATTACTTGGTAAATTAGCCAAGTCCATTGTTGAGATGGCCAAATGGTTACGAATACGACTTGAGGCGAGGAAGTCGGGTGCAAGTGGAAATTTCCTTGATGATGCTGTTGCTTTGGGAACTGCTCTCAAAAGAATCCCTGGCCCAGGCATATGCCCAGTATTGGTCGCAGATGAATTAGAACTTCCACATCCTACCAAATTACATGAATTACAAAATGGCGTGAACCACATAGTTGACTTCATCCTACTACCGCCGATTGGCGGTGTTAGAATCTAATTGTCGCTTCAGCGGTGTTCGTCAGATAACCAAGCCTTGACGCCGTCTCGTGTTTCGTATCCCTTTCCAGCCTTTGTTCCAATAACTGTTGGAATTGCCGCATCGCTTGCGATTTCCAAAGTTCTTTCACTGACTGGTCCGTTGAATACGATTGCGATTGCGCCATCTGCTGCTTCTGCTTCCTTGGCTAACTTAGCTGGTCCAACTTCATCTGAAATTGTTCCATCCACCATTACGAAAACGGCCTTATTCTTTTTGAGTCCGTCTAAATGGTCAAAGAATTCTTGAACTTCAGCAGGTGCTTCTTCAACTACAAATTCGTCAGGCATTTCTTCTGCCCAATTCTTATCTTTGCCAGCATCTTTGTCACTGCCTTGTTTCTTCTTCAATTCATGAGTAAACTTAGATGCTTCAACTTTCTTTGAAAGGCGCATTGTCACTGTCTTCTGTGGCAGTAATTCCCATTCTTGACCAACTGGTGCTTGTGCAACGTAATCAACCTTTAGAGTTTCAACAAGTTGTGAAAACAACATTTCGCCGCCTCTATCTCCATCGATTGCTAGAATTACTGTTTCCTTGCTATTTGCTAAGTCGATCAATTCTTGCTTTATGTCGCCAGCGCCATCAGCGCTGATTGCATTCTTTACGCCACAATTTAACAGGTTGCGAACATCGTTTCTTCCTTCAACAATAATTAGTGAAGTTGATGATTCAATGTTTGGTCCACATGTTAATCCATGGAATGATGTTGCAGTACCTGTAGTCAAAACAGAACGAACTTCTTCAATTACAGTCTTCGATGCTGCTTCACCAGAATTGACAAGGCTGAGGAGTAGTTCCTTTGCACGGTCAACAACAGTTGTGCGCTTGGTTGCTCTTACATCTTGGATGTCGAGTACCTTGATCACTGCAGCACATGGACCGATTCTATCGATTGTTTCCAATGCGGATGCAATAATTGCGGTTTCAACGTTATCCATGCTGCTTGGTACTGAAATTACTCCATGCACTTTACCGCCTTTGGATTCAATTTCAACATCGACGTGGCCGATGCGCGCAGTTCTTTGCAACTTGCGTATTTCTAGTTCATCACCGAGCAAACCTTCGGTTTGCCCCATGATAGCCCCGATTATGTCCTTTCTTTGGACAGAACCGTTGACCTTAATGTCAGCGCGAATTAAATATTTCATCGCCTTTTGCTTCTTGTGATTTGAATCACGATTTCCTTTATGAGCCATATTATTATCCTCCTTTCGTTCACTAAACCATTCGCAATAATTGGAAAAACCCATTGGGTCTTACACAACATTACAGTGCTTGAAATGTTGCCATCTCAAAGCGTGAAAGGGAAGTGAACAGTTTTTGGGACAGGCCCATACTAATTGAACCCTCTTGCCAAATATTAGCAAAAATAATGGTTTTTGTTGAGCAATGTATTCAAGAAGAAGAAAACAATGGGGTTGTTATGTCCAAACTCACTCTCGGTAGTTTGAACATCTTTCGCAGCACCATAGAAGTAATGCTGAGTGACGGTGTTTTGACAAGGGAAGAGAAGCGATTGACAATTAAACTAGCTAGCGCTCTAGGCCTAAATAGTTCCCAACCTAGTGAAATTTATTCAGCCATAAAAGAAGGACGGAAGAGCCCTGAGGGTGATAAGGTTTCAAGTTTACAGGCTCGAGAAATATATACTAAGGTATTTGAAATTGCAATTGTTAACGCTTCGCTATCGCGTGATGAATTCAGAGTCTTAGCGCATCTGCGTTCTGTTTTTGAAATCGATGATGAGGAGCACTCCGTCATCGAAGAAACATTGAGAGATATGGTAAAGGAAAAATTCGAAGATCCAAATGTTATGGAAAAAATGCTTACAACCCTGCGTGATTCAGTTGGTTTGGTTGGCGATATTTTTGATACTGTTCGTAAAAAAACGGTTGATGGTGGTTCATCTTGATTTCACAATTGGATGAATTTCTTACAAGTCAATCTCCAAAGGTAATGCTGAGAAAAAGAAGTTGTTTGAAATTCCTACACCTTGCATATGCAAAGGGAAGTGTTGGGATGATGGTCAAACCCACTTCGGATTTACTAGCGCACGATGGTGGTTTTTCTTTCAACATCGGTTGTCCGGACCCTGAATTAAGAAGGATTGCCTCTTGGATGTTAACCAATTGCAAGAATCGCAGAAAACTAGCAAAAATTATTCCAGCACTTTGGAAAAGGCATGGTTATGAGGACTTGAAAATGGTGGGAATCCTCATTTCCAACCTATCTTCAGAAGATCTAGGCGAAGAGCCTTGGATGGCTTTTATCCACTTATTACAAAAACAAGAATCGTTAGATATTATCCTTGACATCTCTGAAGAAATTATGCGCGGAGGGCACCCGGTACCCGAAGATTCTTGGATTTTGGAAATGGCAAAACAAAGTAAATTATGGCATCAAACCGCTGTGATTTTTTGCTCGTTGTCAAAACGAAATATTGCTAATTGTAAGGAAATGATAGAGTTGGCCCCTGCTGGTGGCGAGTTGTTTGAACGGATTCGTTCACGCACTTTGTCAGAGCAGAATTGAAGGGCTTGGTCCAAGTGCAATAACCGATGGCGACCCGATTTCTACCCACCGATGACCCGGTTTTGGAATCGGTACTGAAGTGGACTGTTGAGCGCGATTCAAAAGATGTAAGGCGATTATTGGAATGGTTGCCTGAAGCCCGTTCAACCCGAGAAAGACAAGCATTGTTGCAAAGAGTTCGTGGCCTCTTAGCAGAATTAGAAATTGCGTTAGAGGGTTTGGATGAATTACAATAGTCCACAACAATTTACCGCAGTAATTCTAGCGGGTGGAAAAAGTTCGAGAATGGGCCAGGACAAATCATTGATGTTTGGCGGGGTTGAGCGAATACGTAAACTCTGTAAAGAGTGTGGAATTGAGAATATTGTTACTCTTTGTGGCAGCGAAGACAGGGTTTCAATGTTTGAAGGAGTGGTGTGGCCAGACCCTGATTATTGTCAAAAATTACCCGATGTTATACGATGGGTTCATCTAGAAATTGCCGGACCGATTCAATATATTCCGTGCGATGCTTTTGATTTGGATATTGATTCACTACAATCACTTCTGCAGAGTGGTGGGGGAGTCCCACTTGATAGTAATTCAAAACGCCAGCCATTACTAGCCAATTGTCCAGCGGACTTTCAACTTGGAACTGGGGAAAGTGTCAATTCTTTATTTGACAGATTAGCATCGGTAGCAGTCGACAGTGGTGCTGATAATTATTCCAATTATAATGAAGAAATTCAACTTAAAGATCGCCATCAACAGTAACATTTTCGCCCTCTTTGAAGACTCTGCCTTGTGCGATTGCATCGATGACTAGTGGGTATATTCTGTGCTCTTCAACGCGTACTCTTGCCGCTAGTGATGCAACATCGTCATCGGAAAACCTAGGTACTCGGCATTGGGTAATTATTGCACCTGAATCTACTCCGGAATCTACGAAATGAACAGTACATCCACTTACTTCAACGGTGCTTGCAATCACATCACCATGTGCATCTGCTCCTGGGAAATGAGGTAGTAGTGATGGGTGAATGTTGACTAAATTCGGAGACCACTTATCGACGAATGATGCTGTAAGGATTCTCATATAACCACTTAGAATTACAATTTCCGCACCGCTCTTTTCAATCGCTTGTGTGATTAGTTCTTCATGGCTCGTTCTTCTTTGTGCCACATTTTCTATGTCTGGCAATTCGATGGCGATATTGGTTATTCCTAAATCAGCAGCTTTGGACAGTCCAGTAGCAGATTTTTTGTCACTGATTACAATAACGGTTTGGTGACTACACTGTGAATTTGATTGTTGGTGAAGTATTAATTTCTCCATCCCAGTACCGCTTCCAGAAATTAATACTGCACAGCGCAGGGGGTTTTCCGCACTAGCCTTCCTCGCCACGCAAACCCCCCTTGTCATAGACTGCCCTGAACATTATCTGCCTTGATTACTTCGGCCATGTTAGCCTAATAGTTTTTGACGGGGATTACACGCCCTCAACATGAGCAGCATGGTTTCTCTCGCAACTCCTGAAACTGTTGCTTTGGCAAAAAACACCGTTGGTGCGGATGTTCGGGAACCTTTGCATATTACCGATGCTGATTTGGTTGAAAAAATTCTATCCGAACACAAACCTTCCTCAAATCCAATTTCTAGGTCATTGTGGGTTTTTGTCGGAAGCCTATTTGTTGGCTTTGCAGTAATCGGAGTATTTCTGCCTGGATGGCCTACTACCTCATGGTTAGTTGCAGCAGCATATTGTTATGCTCGTTCATCTCAACGTATGTTCAAGTGGCTTCTAACAAATCGCTTATTTGGTAATTCATTATTAGATTATTATCGTGCTGGAAAGGCACTTCCTTTGCATTCAAAAATTTTCATTTGTGGTTTTATTGCATTGGTTTCAGGATTTTCAATCTGGGGCCTAACAAGAGCTGGCGACCCTGGATTTGGTCAAACGACAATTGTAATCGTTGCACTTATTGGAATCTGGTGGGTCGGTTGGAAAGTCCCAACTATTGAGTGATAATGCCCAAGGTATGCTTTGCTTATGGTAAAGTCCAAAGTGTATTGGCCCATTCATAGAGTCTTTCAAAAAGACACTTTAGATTCCAGTGCCGGCACAAATACTAAAGCAACAAGAGAT
>JABIGP010000192.1 GCA_018650105.1 Methanobacteriota archaeon | reverse complement strand
TTCAAAAGTGATTGACTACCGCATTGAGTTTGCGCGGGGGTCGCCCAGCTTGGTCAACGGCGGTGGGTTTAGGTCCCATTTCTTATTGATTCGCAGGTTCGAATCCTGCCTCCCGCACTCTTGATAGAATTTGTTTTCTTCATACGGCGAGGGTTTTGAACCTGCAGCGGGAACGGTGATATTGCTTTTCAGCGTTCAGTTCACGCGTAGTCAACCGTTTTCGGCTTTGCCGAAAACGCTCTCCTCACAGGTTCGAATCCTGCCTCCCGCATTCTTCATTACTGTACATTCAATACCCAATGGTCATTGAAAAAGATTTGAATTATTGAACATATTTAATCACTGTGACATCAGTTAGTTGAAATGCAATGAACATGATGAACATGAATATTCCAATGCCCTTATGGTATGATTTAGAATTTGTAAACACTCCAACTATTGCAGCACATCCTACAATGCATGGCATTATTGTCATAGGACCAATTAAAGGTTGTCCGAATAGTGAATAATTCACAATAGCAGAACTAAACAGTGAGAATGCAACAACTGAAAAGAATGCCTTGTGTACTGAATAATAGTGTTTCTCTAGGTTAATCTCTCCCTTATCTGTTGCTTTGGGCAATACTAGAGTTGTGAAGAAATATATGGATGAGACATTAATCACTAATATCCAATATTGTGCATAGGTCCATTCTGTTAGTTCAATGGAAAGCATCCATAGCCCCCACCATGTGAAAATAGACCACATGATAACAGTGGCCACCCACAGAGAATTAAGCCAGTATGTCTGGACACGTTCACGAATTTCATACAGATCTGATACAGCACGTAGAATATGTGCAAGTGTAAAACCAACAATCAACGAAACAAAGACGGTGATGAATTCAAAGGGGGACATCTGCATGTTGTTCAAACAATGTTGAGAATAGACACCCTATAATCAAATAGGAACTCTATGAGCCATTATAGGAATAATGTGGGTAAATCGTGGACAAATAAGGATTCTCAAAGGGCATCTAATGATATTGATTTGCCATTGCAAATGAGAACACCGTTTTAGTATTCATCGTTATTGAGGAACTCCATGAGTGTTGCCGCTAATCCTTGATCAATTCTTTGTTCAAATTCACCAACTATCTTTCTGCTAACAAAGGCGAGACCAAGTGGGGACAAAACTCCCCATACTGGAATCCACCCAAACCAAGGTAATGCGTAGTATGTTAGCCAAACTGGCAAAACGAAAATAAGAGCAATCGGTGTAAAAATTGCTGAGATTAGAAGCAAAACAATTTGAGCGATTTTGGCTTTTTGTATCCAATTATATTTTGCAATTGAATTATGTTGTTCAACGATTTGATTAACTTCATTCAACCACTCTAAATCAATTCTATTCTCGGAGGTGGCACTATTCCCTTTAGTTGCTTGACATGCCGTGAAAAACGTATCAATTTGCTTATATGTACAACTGAATGATAGTAGTTTTTGTGCTAATGCTTCGATGGTTGGATGATCATAGATACGAATCCCCCAGGCACCTTTGGTATAGGTGAATGTAATATTTTCACTTGATTGTGGAAGCATTCCTCTTTCCATATCACTTGAACTTTGGTGCGCATCTGAAGTTTTGAATAGGCTCTTTACACCACCAATAATGAGCAGTATAGATAGTAGTGAAGATGTAATGAGCACTATTAGAGGTGCAATAAATGGGGTATAATGTTCAGGATCAACATCAAAATGTTCGGGGTTTTCGGGATTGTATGCTATCTCACGAGTCGAATCTACTGGGTAATCAACCTCCCAAACACGTGATTCAAAATGGGAGACTTCCTCTGATTCTTGAACATTATAGATAGTCCCATTGATTGTATATCGAAGATGGTAGTTTACGGTATAGTCTTGACATGTGCTAGAGCTTTGAGAGTCGCCACATTGATATTCATAGATGTAAACATCTAGAGCTACAACAGTAGCATCGGTCGTTGGCCAGGATGATGCTTCCAACTCATTTTGGAAGTCGTCCACCATAAATACCGGCCAAATACAGCCTAGCAAGAATACAATAATTCCGACAACAAAAAAAGCAAGAGGTGGAGGCTTTGTTTCGCCACCTAGTGTAATTTCCATGAACTCCTTTCAATGCCCCTACTACTTGATATTGGCCCAGAATATGAGTCAAATTTTGTAATAATTATCCTTTACTCAGAAAGTTAGAACTTTTTCACTATCTCTGACCCATTCTGAACATTCAGCCATTGTGGAGTAATTTGCTTCTTCATAATATGGCTGTCCAATAGCAACACCACATCGCTGTTGGCAAGTTCCGCAAACCTTGACAACTACGCCACTGGCAATCAAATCCTTAGTCATTTGAACCATATCTTCAACTCCGGCAGGAGCCTCAATTCCATCACGTGCTAAATCGACACTATCGTTCATTAGGAATATCCGAACCTCTTCACCATCACTAACTAATTGCTTAGCAAGACGTAAAGCATTCCAAGTTACATCGGTTCCGTCGTATGGTTGTTGGTTGAGAATAATCATTATTGCCATGTTTATGGCTATTCAACATTTGATTTTAATTAACTGGTTAAAACTTCTAACAATAAACATGGTTTGAAGAATGAGGGCGGATGCCCGTAGGTCATGGGCATCACCTTTGACGAGGTTTCTCAATGGTTAATTCCTCGTCGCCGTAAAATCCACATTGCAGTATTTCTGCTAACTGTGCTAATGATTCCAGGGGCACTATCTGCATTGCAACCAATAGATATGGAATCATACGAGATGGAATCACCTGAATTAACCGCACAGGAAATAATCAATGAGGAATTTAGTAATGCTGAAATTATTCTAGGATTCATGGTTTCTGCGCGGGACCCACAATATATTCCGCCCCTCAATGAATGGCAATCTGTTTCTTTGCTTGCTGATGGAACTCCCGATTATTCTGCCCTCCCACCTGTGCAGCAAATGGTTGCTGCTGGTGATGAATGGCAAGGTATTGACCAGCCAACAGGCGGAATCCTAAATCTTGAACTTTTGAGAGAAATTGATGCTAAAAGACAAGTGATTGAAAACCACCCTTTAGCACCTGCACTCAAGCCATTCATT
>JABIGP010000190.1 GCA_018650105.1 Methanobacteriota archaeon | reverse complement strand
GGCTAATTTAGCCTTAATTCCGGCATTCTTATTCTATAGTTGATGTGATTATTGTTGTAAACGAATATCGAAAGAATCGTTGAGTTCATATAGGGTTGCAGATAGGCCACTATGTAACCGATGGTTCAGTAGTGGTGACTGATATGGCTGATGGCGAAGATTGGGAAGAAAAATTGATTGAACAGATGTCCGAAATGTTTGGTAACATGGGCATGCCAATCGATAAGGACCAACTACGCAAGTTAATGGATCAATTCCGTGGCCAATTCGAAGAAATGGGAATTGATGCTGAAAAGATTGCCAAGGGAGAAGTTAATTTCAACTTTGATCTATCTAATCTTGCCAAGATGTTTGCAAAAGGCGAAGACCTTGGTGACATTTTGAAGAATATGGGCATGGCTGTTGAAGTTGATGCTGCAGTAGAAATCCCTACTCCTACAACTGAAAATAAAGATGATAAAATCATTGATTTACCTACAGATGACATCTACTTAAATGGATGGAACATGAGTGTTACAATCGACTTTTCATTACGCGGTGATATTGAACAAGGACAAATGGAATTATCATTGGTAAAGGGTGGACAGCAAATTGAAGTTCTCAAAGATAACCAGGCACAACCACTAGCAAGAATTGCCCTACCTCATCAGTGTGAAGATGTGGTTGATTTCAGCCTTAACAATGGTATTTTGGATATTACTTTGAAATTAACTCCTCAAGGTTCGGCCACCGAGCCAACCAAAGACACTGTTGATCTAGAAAATGAAGATTATGATGACGAAACTCCTCCGGCCGAAAATGTAAGTATCGATTTATCAGATGATGATGATGACGATGAAGATGATGATGGCGGAATACCAATATTCTGAACAGAAAAAAAATAGAACAAAAACAAGGAAGTGAAAAAATGAGTAAAGTAATAGGAATAGATTTAGGAACTACAAATAGCTGTGTTGCAACAATAGAAAATGGTGACCCCGTCATCATTCCAAATGCTGAAGGTGCAAGAACAACCCCGTCGGTTGTTGCATTTGCGAAAGATGGTTCTGAGCGACTTATCGGAGTTACTGCAAAGCGCCAAGCAGTTACAAACCCAGAACGAACAATTATCTCTGTAAAGAGACATATGGGGACTGATTGGTCAACTAAAATAGATGATTCGGATTATACTCCTCAAGAAATTTCTGCATTTATTTTACAAAAGTTGAAGGCTGATGCTGAAGCATATATTGGTTCTGAAGTGAAGCAAGCGGTTATCACCTGTCCTGCATACTTTACCGATGCCCAAAGAAAGGCAACCAAGGATGCTGGTAGAATTGCGGGACTTGAAGTTCTAAGGATTATCAATGAACCTACTGCTGCTGCATTGGCATATGGAGTTGACAAAGGGGATGAAGCAACAATCCTAGTCTACGATCTCGGTGGCGGTACATTCGATGTGTCCGTTCTTGAAATATACGAAGTTGATGGACAGCCACAAATCGAAGTTAAGGCAACCGCTGGAAATAACAAACTTGGTGGCGATGACTTTGATGATTTGGTAATTGAATGGTTAGTAAGTGAATTCAAGAAATCAACAGGAATTGATTTGAGCAAAGATGTTCAAGCCCTCTCACGTCTCAAAGAGGCTGCTGAAAAGGCAAAGATTGAACTTTCTGGAACAAAGACTACTCAGATTAATTTACCGTTCATTACAATGAAGGATGGTCAACCAGAACATTTGGACATTTCACTATCTCGTGCAAAATTTGAAGATTTAATTTCTAAATTGATTGAGAAGACAATGCGCCCTACTCGCCAAGCAATGAAAGATGCTGGTGTGAAGAAGGGAGATATTGACAAAGTAATTCTCGTGGGCGGGTCAACTCGTGTACCTGCTGTTCAAGCAGCGGTTGAGAAGGAAGCTGGAAAGGAGCCGTACAAAGGAATTAATCCTGATGAGGCAGTAGCAATGGGTGCTGCAATTCAAGCGGGTATCATTGCTGGAGATGAAGGTGTTTCTGACATTTTGCTCCTTGACGTGACTCCATTAACACTTGGAATTGAAACTCTTGGTGGCGTGATGACCACAATGATTGAGCGAAATACGACAATCCCTTCACGGCGTTCTGAAATATATTCAACTGCTTCAGACAACCAACCTGCTGTAGAAATACATGTATTGCAGGGTGAGCGTGAATTCGCAAAAGATAACGTCACTCTTGGACAATTCCATCTAGGTGGAATTCCGGCTGCACCTCGTGGCGTTCCTCAAATCGAAGTTACTTTTGACATAGATGCTAATGGAATCGTTAATGTCAGTGCAAAGGATATGGGAACTGGTAAGGAACAATCTGTAACTATTGAATCTGATACCTCATTGTCTGAGGATGATATCAAGGCTAAAATTGAAGAGGCTGAGAAATTCGCTGAAGAAGATAAAACACGCAAAGCTAAGGTTGAACTCAGAAATATGGCAGACCAAGTAGTCTATCAAACGCGCAGAACATTGGAAGAAAATGCTGACAAATTAGATGATGCTGATGTTGACCCTGTAAAGTCGCTATTGGATGAACTTGAGAAGATGGTTCAGGATGACGATGGAAAGCCTCTAGATCTAGAAGATATTGATGAAGCATCCATCCAGACAAAGGTAAAGGAAGTTGAAGAATCAATGCATGCTGTTTCCTCCAAGTTGTACGAAGCAGCGGCGGCTGAAATGGCTGAACAAGAAGGTAACTCCGATGCTGATGACGGTAATATTGACGTCTCTGGTGAAGATGGTGTCGTCGATGCTGATTTTGAAGTCGTTGACGAAGACTGAAGATTCATCATTGAATTTGTCTACTCTTTGCTGGTGCAATAGAAGCGTTTGGCTTATTGATGAGAGATTGGTGGCTTGTATATGAGCGATGCATCAATCCTCTCCGATACCGACCGTACCACCGGTCGTGATGCTCTTCGCAAAAATATTCAAGCCGCACTGGCATTATCTGGTGCTATTCGTTCAACCCTCGGTCCAAGAGGTCTTGATAAATTGTTAATTGATGATTCGGGAAGAACTTTGACAACAAATGATGGAGTAACTGTTCTAGAGACTGCAAAGGTTGAGCACCCTGTTGCAAAAATGCTAATCAACGCGTCATCTGTGCAGGATAAAATTGCAAGAGATGGAACCACTTCAACCGTATTAATCAGTGCCGAGATGCTGAATAATGCATGGCAATTGATTACTCAAGGTGTTCATCCTTCGATGATTGCACGCGGTTATAGAATGGCTGAAGAGTTTTGTCGCAGTGAATTACTTTCTTTCACAATTGATGCGGCGAAAAAGGATAGGTTGATCGCAACACAAACATCTCTGGCTGGTAAGGGGCATGAAGCAATGCGTATGCATTTAGCGCTCTTATCTGTAGATGCAGCCGATATTATTTCTGAAGACAAATCTGGTACAATAATAGCCGACCCAACTAGAGTCAAGGTTCTTTCACAAAGCGGAGGTTCAATAACAGATTCTAAATTAGTAACTGGATTGGTATTAGCAAAGAAACGTATTCTTGAAGCGATGCCCAAAAAGATTGGTGCCGGTAAAATCTTGATAATGAATGGTGGAATTGAAAGACGCTCCATGGCATCAGAAATGAAATTGAATGTTACCTCAACTGGAGT
>JABIGP010000123.1 GCA_018650105.1 Methanobacteriota archaeon | reverse complement strand
GGGTCTCCGTGAGTTAATGCGCCATTATATTCCATAGCATCTCCTCCGTTTAGAGCAATGATTTGGAACTTTGTTGGATCTCTTGTTCTACGCTTTGCATGCTTCTTGTAATGGTGAACATAGACTTGGTATACACCAGCAGGTGCTTTACCTTCTGGCCATACAACATTTTCAACAGGTTTCTTAGTTTCCGCTCTCACATTGGCATCAACATCCAGTTCGCCACCACAATTGGAAATTTTATTCCCACCATGGATACGCTCACCACTTGGACATACTATGTGCAGGTCCAAATCATTGTAATTATTCCACATAAGAGATACTTGTACATCTGAAGAACGAGCACCTTCACGCGCTAATCTTTCTTGCAATTCTGACATTGCTCGTTGTGCTGCTTCACGTGATTCCATTTCAGCCTGTTTTGCAGCCTTCTTGATTTCTTTTAATCTCAGTTTTTCAGCATCAGCCATTTCCTGTTGTCGCTGAGCTTCTCTCTCTTCAGCCAAACGAGCCTCTTCTTCTTCACGAGCGATTCTATCTGCTTCTTCTTGTTCTAGGCGGAGCCTCTCTTCCTCTTCCTGTTCTAAGCGAAGACGCTCTGCTTCTTGTTCAGCAGCAATTCTTTCACGCTCAGCATTTTCTCTTTCCTCAGCCACTTGTTTAGCAATTCTTTCAGTTTCTTCTTTGGCTAACCGTTCTGATTCTTCCAATGCCAAACGGTTTTCAATTGCTTCACGTCGCCTTCTGCGCTCTTCGATTAAAGATAATTTACGATCAAATTCATTTTTTGCATGGCCGAAACCTGGAGCATTGTTAGCATTGCGTAATCCTTCAGCACTCATACCTTGGCGTACGTTAACAGCCGCTCCTTTACGGAGGAAAATCGCCCATATGCCAATGAAAAATGCACCACCAAAAATGATGGTCATACCCAATGCGCCGGCTTCCATAGTAATCTCTCTAAAGGTGGTAACTATTGAAACATTCCTCTAACAGTCCTAATTTTGGTGTCGAGAAACAACATCCAATAAATCCATTTTTCTGATTCTCCACATTCCAAATGGTGTTGTTGCCAAAGATGCAATTAATATGAATGACAATACCTTAAGCGCCACAATACTGTCAATGGTTACTGGCATAAAGAATTGCCATGTAGAGAATGCTGATGCCATTCCTTGGAACATTAGGATTGAGGTTGCAACACCCGCTATTCCACCGACCAGCCCAATAAAGGCATGTTCAATGGTCAATATTACTGCTAAATCTTTTATGCTTGCACCAAGAACTCTTAATGTTGCTAATTCATTGTCGCGTTCTGCTAAATTCATCATCAAAGTATTGAATAATATTGCAACTGCCATTATTGCTCCAATCATATATGTTGTCATCATTATTGACTTCTGTTGTTTCAAAATCTCATCAAATCCAGTTAGTAAATCTTCTTTTGTAATTACTACTGATGTCAAACTTCTCACATCATCGTCTAATTGTTGACCTTCATCAAATGTCAATCTTATTCCATTAGCATCCCAACCGGTAATCGGCGCATAATCAGTTCTATAGAATACCATTGTACGTTCCAATTCCCTTACTATTCCAGTCACTTCAACTTCTATTTCCGCAGAACCTTGTGATATTTTCACTGTATCTGAAACATCCCATTCAAGTTCACTTGCCATCCCTTCATCGATTAATACTTGAGGGGGATTTTGTCCAATCGTTGGTATCTCACCTTTGACGATATTGAAACGATGCATTGCCGATTCGTCGCTGACAATGTTTTCCAAGCCATAGATAGTGAACATTCTTGGGTCATTTGAAGCATTACCTATACTGCGTATTAACAATTCATATTCTGAAGCGTTTTGTTGAGCCCATGATTCTATTTCTGCAACATTTGTCGGCCACATATATGCTTGAGCATCCCAATTTTCTTGTTCATCCATTGTTTCCTTGAACACCGTCTCTAATCCGACCTGCATCATCATTGTACCACCCATTATCACCATTGAAAGCGATAACATCACCAGTGTTGCTAAGAGCCGTGATGGATTTCTAAAAGTAGATCTTATTGCCAAACTAATACCTGGCGGTAATGAAGATGTAATCTTCACCATTATCCGACTTGGTGGCTTTTGACTTGTTCGATTTAGAATGTCCAATGGTTGAAGACGTGAAGCTCGTAATGCAGGCCTTATTCCAAATAACGAGATTAACACAATGCTGCCCAGACCGATTTTCAATAATAGGTCTGGATAATGCCTAACAATAACTACTGGTATTCCAAAGAAATTAAAATAAAATTCTGTCATCATTTGAGATCCTATCGGTGAAACTCCAAGAAGAATACCAATTATTACTCCTGGTATTCCGAGGAACAATGGTATCAATAGATAGCCAGTCATTATGTCCTTGCCGGATGCACCTATGGTGCGAAGTACTGCGATTTCTTGTGAATGTGATTTTACTAATCGGCTAATTGAAATCGCAATCATTAGTCCTGAAACAAGAAGTAATACAGTTAGAATAAATGGCGAGGATTTATTCGAACCTTCTAAATCTAGTCTTAGCAATTCAGGACTTGTCATTCCACTTCTATCAACAACATCTCCTTCCATATCTAATGAACGCATATCCTCAACTAATTCCAATCGAGAAATAGTTAACTCCGCACCTTCATCCAAGTCAAGTGTTTCTGATAAATCAAACGAAGGGGTGCCTGGCATGTCAATGTACATCTCATTCCTTGTCAAAGGTTCAAAACCAGCAATACTTGCTAAATATTCTGAATCAAGGTAGCCGACAACATACCCGTCATTAGTCGGGAATAAACTTCCTTCAGCAGCATACCATAAGTGCATTGGAGAATTTGCGATTCCAATAATAGTCACTTCATTTGTACCATTGCCAGCAATAATTCGGACTTTGTCACCTATTTTGTAATTCAATCCTTCTGCAGCATGGGCATCAATTACGATTTCACCATCACCTGGAGAGAGTGAACCTTCAATACGATACAGTCCAGATACCTCTCCATCCTCCATTCCATGCCAAAGTGACTGAATCCATTCATCTTCACCATATGGTGAATGATAGGTTTGTCCTTGAAGTGTCAATCTTGATTCACAATTCCAATCAGAATGTGAATCGCAAAGTCGTGTGAAGTTACTTCTAGGCTGTTCAACATCTGAAACTATCAAATCTGATAAATTTGTTTCAGCATAGAAATCTTCGTACACATAACCTGCATTTCTTCCATGCTCAGATAACATTACGCCTGTATAAGTGGCTAATGCCACTATGGCTACCACTGTGAATACACGTAACTTAGAGCGCATCATACTGCGCCTCAGCCTTGTTAGTAAGAGTCTGCTCACTTT
>JABIGP010000188.1 GCA_018650105.1 Methanobacteriota archaeon | reverse complement strand
TGTTCCATGGCCATGGTCGTCATATGGCTTTGAGTTACCGTTTACAAAATCCATCCACCCTACGAGATTTATTCCTTCTAAGTCATCATGTGATTTATCAATTCCAGAGTCTACGATGCACACTCTAATTCCTTTACCAGTCCCAGTCATATTGTCAAATTCAATGAGATTTTGATATTTTGCTTGAGACTTTAATGCAGAGTCACTTGGACGAATACTGATAATCCCTTCATCCATTAATACAGAACCAATATATCCTACAGTTAGCAACAGAGTAATTACCACTGAAAAGCTCACAATTTTACGAACAATATCTAGATCCTTCTGTAAATATTGGTCATCAGAGTGCATATTAGAGTCTCGTATTACCGCTTCAAATTGTTGTTGATTTTGTTGTGAAACAATTTCCTCATCACTGATGTCAATGGGTTCTAGTACCTTTCCCCAAGGAGTGATAGGAGGTAGTTCTTGTGACATAATAATCAACTAAACGCATTAACGATTTCTTCTAAAGTATCACTGAATAATTTCGCTTCTTCTTCAGTGTTGTACATATAGGCTGATGCACGTAGTGAACCATTTACATGGCCCTTGGAATTGAACCAAGAATGCACACAATGTTGTCCTGAACGAACCATTACATTTGCCGCCTCATCGAGTAATATTGCCATATCATGAGCGGGTAATTCATGCATCAATAATGAGCAAATACCACCGCGTAAACTTGCATCTTCTGGACCAATAATTTCTATTCCATTCAAATCTTTAACTCCATTAGTCATTATTTTGTTAAGTTTAACTTCATGCTCATGAACTGCATCCATATCTTGTTTTGACAAATAATCTATTGCCGCACCTGTGGCTATCATTCCCGAGAAATTGCCCAAGCCCCCTTCAAATCGAGCGGGCGGCTTTGCCCATTGTAATGAGTCATAATGGGATGTAACAACTGTTTGGCCGCCTGATTGGATTGTTCTCAATTCATCCAGTAGGTCAAAGCGACCCCAAAGGCCACCCATGCCCGAAGGTCCGCACATTTTATGTATTGAAAAAGCAATAAAGTCAATGTCTAAATCTTGTACATCAACATTCATGTGAGGCAGTGATTGAGCGCCATCAACTGCTATCAGGGCCCCATGGTCATGAGCGATTTTTGCAATTTCCTTGATTGGAGTTGAGACTCCATCCAAATTACCAACATGACTCATAGAGACTAATTTTAGTTTGTTCCCTACTTCAGCACAGATATTTTCAAAGGCCTCAAGGTCAAAGGTATTGTCGGAATTGCTAGCAACAACGCGGTGATCAATACCCTGCTCCTGTTCTAACTGAAGCCAAGGAACTAGATTTGAATTATGTTCTCTATCAGTGGTCAATACCACGTCACCTTTTGACCATTTCATCCCATGGGCAATTTGGTTAATTGATTGAGTTGCATTTCGTGTAAACACCACTTCATTAACAGATGGGGCATTCAAAAATGATGCGAGAGAACGTCTTGAATTTTCTACGCCTCTAGAAACTGCAGTACCATAGCGGTGAACAGAACGACCACCACAACCTGGGTACTTTGTGTAGTAATTATTTATTGCATCTATTACGCAATCTGGTTTGAGTGTAACGCAGGCATTATCCAAATATGCAGGCACATCTTCTCCCCTAAGTGTGGGGAAATCTTCACGTATTGAATTCATATTTTCACCACGCCTCGTTATCAGGTAAAAAATCAATCGCTGGAGCATTAATGTCGCATCCGGGGCATGAATAACGAGTAGGAATTATTTGTTTACAGCCACTACATGGCATGCCGATAATACTGGTCGTTCCGCAACCACTATTTTGACAAGGAATTGAAATATCCCCTGAATCAGTTCGCTGAACTTTAACTCCGGTTTCACACTCTGGGCAAAAAGCCATCTTGTTTTCAACAATCTCTTTGCCATCTCTTGAAAGTTCAGCATCAGCTGCATAGGCTGCTTTTGTTTGCACTCTTGTATCATCTCCAAGCATTCTTTGAGGGTACCAAATGGTCCAAAAATATACTGGAATTATCAATATTCCGCTAATAATATGAATAATAAAGAAAATGGTACGGTCTCCTGGAAGAGCGATTCTTTCAGAAACAAAATGTGCACCAGACCATGTTGAAATAATGACCAACATTAACCAAGTGAGAAAAATTGTAGTCCAACCGGCCAAAGAATGCTCAGCCATTTCAGCCTCCATGACCCTCACATCTTCATGGACATGGTATGCTTCTACATGCATGTCCCTAGTTTCCAATACCGCCTTCCAAAAGAATGACAATAGGAAAAGAACGGTTAGAACAATCAATGTCCCCCACATCAATTGAGACAAATTAACCCCGAGTGGGAAATCTGGATTTTCTGCATGGAACATGATTTGCGCTAGGAACATGGCATTCCACATCACTAGCAATGTTATTGCATGAGATCTCATTATTGGAAATAAATTCCATACTTGAACGGCAAACCAAACCCACATAATAATTGATACAAGCATCTGAAAATATGTAAAACCCCCAATTGCTCCGGTTAAACCCTCCATTCCAGATTTAGTTGCATCTCCGCCATTCAATATTTCACTTGAAATAGAACCGATTAAGAAAGCGATTGAACCCAAAGCAATGGAAATCCAATGTCGACTTTCCCATTCATGTAGCGCTAGTTTGGATTGGAATTTCAATTCCTTGCGAATATTATCAATCTTCAATCCAACATTCTTCAGTGCAGGATGAATCTCTGCAAAATTGTTTTTTAGTTTCATATCGCTGAGGCGAAATGGCATTTCATCATGAGCATCATCAACCAGATTCGGTGTGATGTCAAGTTCGCTCATATTGAACCCCTAAGGGGTTCACCTTTGAGTCCTTTCCCTTCTATGGTTTGATAAACGAGAATTATTGAGGGTGATGGTTAAACGGGAAGGGCAGGTGGAATGAGCGTTGCCGAGATCGCATAGCCTGGTATCGCGCTCGACTGGAAATCGAGTGGGCCTGACCCGCGGGAGTTCAAATCTCTCTCTCGGCGCCATACTTGCTTGCTGGTGATGTTTCCATCAGCATCACGCTTGCATTGATACAGTGCTGGTTCATGTGCAATTGAATTGACTCCAGTGGCTGCTGACAGTTCTCTATCAGCATCCTGTTGAAGAACATTCAGCAAGTATTCAAGGTCAGCATCAGCAGTAATTATGTCACCTGATTCATTCAGTAATAGACCGAGTTTTGAAAACTTCTTTTGACGGATTGCATTACCTGACTTTCGTTGCTTGTCTAAATTAGCACCCTCAATGTATGGTTGAACTGAAACCAGTTTGTTGCCAGTTGCAGCCATCAATTCTTGAACGGTTGCATCCTGTTCAACCATTGTCTTCATTCCTTCATTACGGCTGAACAAGTGCAAGAGTTGTCTTTCCTGACCTCGCTGAACCGCATATCGGGATGATTCCAGTTCCAATTGAATCCTTTGAAGGCTCATTCAGAAGTGCTTGAGTTCTTGGTGCTGGACGCCAAGTCTTATTCGCCTTCATTCGTTGGAACCTCCATGAAGGACTATCGACCACCAAAAATATGTAGAGGAAGCGTTGCCGACTTTGAGGCTTGGGCCATAAAGGAAGTAAAAAGGCGGCATGGCAAAAAAAGCCTGTTTGGGACAAATGAAGAAACCAGGACTTTTGAAGAACTTCTCCAAAAAGCAAAGTTCGTTGATTCCCAAAGTGAAGGAACGGTAGTGTATTGGAGTAATCCTTGGTACAGTAGTTCGTTTCAGCCCGAATAAGGTCATCCAACCACCTCATCAAAGTCCATTTCAACTGGTGATGTTTTTGCTTCAGTTTTGATATTCAGGGCGCTCTCTATTTCAGTCGGTTCAAGTGTTCCGTAAATGATTCCCAAATAACGTGAAGCAATTTCGCTGACTCGCTTCTCAACTTCAACTGCAACTGATTCTTTTGTGACTCGTTCCTCTCTCAAATGTTCGCTGAATGCTTTGCTCAATCGTGTGAATACTCCCAAATCCCTCGCCAAATCAAATTGAGTAAAGTCAGCAAGCGCTGAATCTTTTGCTTCGCCTGTATCTGTGTTGAAATCTGTAATCAATAAGCGCCTTGTTCCTGACTCGCTGGTGAAGTTCAAAGGCTCGCCTTCAATCTTCCAATTGTATCGCTTGCCGTATCTTGTCATCCAGCAGTTGTTTGGACAAAGCGGTGGGTTCTGTGCATCGTAAGAATGGAATTGCCAACTTGTCATTATTCAATCCCTCCAATGATTACCTTGAGCAGGTCAAGTGCTGACTTTGTGTTTCCTTCCATCCAGTCATCAACTGCGCCCTGTGCCTCAAGTTTCAATTGCTTGAGAGTGTCTGTCAGTAGTTGAGAAGTTGAGGTGGAGTCGTGGGAGTTCAAATCTCTCTCTCGGCGCCAACATTGTTTTCAGAGAATGTATTGCTACAAGGTTTCAAACATAATCAATACACAGTGCTTGTTCGAAAACGACGCTACACTTACTTTTTGAAACCCTAAACCGCATAAAATGCGGAAGTATGTTATTGACTAATCCACAGCATGACACTATGGGCATGCCCGATATTGATGATGACCGTTTTTGGTGGTCATTGCTAATTCTGGGGTGTCTTCTAAGCATAATCGCCATTGGTACTTCCAATTTAGGTCTAGATACGCACCTGAGAATGAATGCAGCAAATTCTGATGATGGCTCATTACAGTGGGGTCACACTCGTACAGTTGACCCACTCGCTAGTGACCCAGATTATACCAAGGTCATTGAGCCACAATTAGTTGCACAACCGACTTCTTACTTTTATACAATTAGCACATCATTTATTTTTGCTGCAGGTCTTGCAATAAGTGGATTTGTAAACCCATTTGAAACCGAAGAAGGCAAATCAGTTTGGAGCCCTAGATTGCCGGCAATAATATCGATTTATCCAGTATTTATTTATGCAATTGGAAGAGGATATTTTGAACCAATTTTTGCAACTATAATGGCACTTTCCATTGGCGTAATTGGAATAATAAAAGTTAGTAAAAGAAGCACTCAGGCGATATTACTAATCATCTCATTATCACTCGTATTATATCTTAAAGGAATTGATGTCAATGTGATATTTTGGTTCATCATCATTGGTGGGATAGCCAATAATATTGGTCAATTTATGGATAATAAATTGAGTTTGAAGGGAGACAAAGAATCTCCATTTCAGAAGCCAATGCTGATGGCGGCAGTTGCATTTAGTTCTGTCACAGTATTGCTACTTGTTGCAGGGATGACTGGTAAGGGAGGTACTCTATCGGTGATTGGAGATTACCCACTATACTTTTTGTTTGCATTATTTGGCTCATTTTTGGACGTGATAATTATTTTCGGATTATTTGGAATGGTTTTCTGGCCATTTGTTATTCCGATGTTAAATAATTTGAAGCAGATTAGGTCTTACAATGTATCACTTCTAACTTCAATGTGCGCTGGATTATTATCTTCGATATGGATTTATGTTGCTGTACTATGGACTTATGAGGCGCAGTTATGGGGGGAAAATTGGCCCGATATTATGTGGATAATGGGTAATAATGCAAGATATATTTCTTTGCTTATTGTTCCACTTTTTGCGCTGATGGCATATACTGCCAAACAATTCCCAGAGATGCCTTCACTTTGGTCACCCAAGAATAAATCAAAAACTCTGTTATTAGCCATAATTTTACTATTACCTCTTACGTTTACAGCATCTCTGCATGGTCAACAAATGTGGACAGATGAGGCGGCAGAAGTGTTGAGTGAGTCGATGGAAGACGGACAACAATTCGTATTTATTCATGAGCCAACTCTTGCTATGCACTGGCTTTATACAATTCGAAGTGATTTAGATTTGGACGGTCAGAGAAATATCACTGGGCACTGGAGGGCTCCTGATTCAGGCTGGCAGGATGAACTATTGAATGCAACACAACATCCGAACAGAGGAGATATTAGTTCAATAGACTTCATAGTGATTTCACCTAAGATTGAGACAGCAATTCCGGATGGTTGGGAGATATTAGATCAAGGAAAAGCTCCACTGTTAAAGGGTGGAGAACTATGGACAATATGGGTCAAACAATTACCACTATCAAATTAAAATGTTGAAAGTCGGCGCGAAGCGGTTATATTGGGCGTGTCAGTCGCTCGTTTCACTGCCACCATGGCTTAGCGGTATAGCACCTCATTGGTAATGAGGAGGTCGCGAGTTCAATTCTCGCTGGTGGCTCTTTACTACAATCGCATCATGTCTTTAGGTTGTGAAAATGCACTCTCAGCAAATTTCTGCCCTCAAAGTATAAGAGGCGTTTTTCACAGAATATATATTGGAGAGGGCGACTTTTCCAGATGGGATGCATATGCAGGGAAATAATGAAAGTAAGGTGGAAATGCGCCAAAGAGTGCGTGACCTTCAGAGCCAAGTTGATGAATTAAAAGATTTAGTAAACACATTACTAAGTGTCATTGTTGAAGAACCAGATGGTGTACATACAGGTGCAGCACCATCTATTCCAGGACATCCACACAGCAATTATTGCATGTGATATTATCCTTTGATAACAACTAGTGGGTTTAATCTAACAACAGGTCTTGCTAGACCTGCAGAATTGGTTATTGAAATTACTTCATCAACATTTTTGTATGCAGATGGTGCCTCTTCACTTAGGACATTTGCAGTAGATGCGTGTATTCGAATACCTGAATTCTCTAAGTCTCTTTTCAGTGCTTTTCCATCGATTGTCCTTTTTGCTTGACTGCGAGATAATGCGCGACCTGCTCCATGGCATGAGGAAGCAAATGCTTGATTTTGCCCGGTCAGTGGACCGGCCATTATCCAAGAACCAGTACCCATATCTCCAGGGACTAATACAGGCTGGCCAGTCATCTGGAATGAACTTGCGATGTCTGGGTGGTCACCGGCAAATGCTCTGGTTGCGCCTTTGCGATGAACACAACATTGGCATGATTTTCCAGAGATTACATGCGTTTCTTGTTTTGCAATATTATGGGCTACATCATAAAGAGTTCTAGCTTCACCATCAACTCCTAATTCCAAGTTTAGCACAGTCCGTAAACGTGTAGCAAGTGCTGCTCTATTAGCAAAAGCAAAATTGGCAGCAGCGTTCATGGAATCAAAATATTCCATTCCTTGTTTTGAATGGAATGGGGCTGCTGCAAGTTGTCTATCTGGCAATTCATAGCCCCATTCTTCATCAACCCATAGGTCACCTTTCTTCTTGTATCGCTGCTCAAGACCTCTTACATGGTCCGTACAAACTTGGTGGCCTAATCCTCTACTTCCAGAATGGATCATTGCCAATAACTGATTTTCGTATAATCCCCAATGCTTAGCAGTATCTTCGTCAACTATCGAACCTACAGTTTGAATTTCAAGGAAGTGATTTCCACTACCGAGAGTTCCTAATGCTCGTAATCCACGTTCCTTTGCTCTTTGAGAAATATTTGCATCAATAGTTTCAAGATATCCATTTGATTCAATATTTGCAATATCTTCGTCTAGTCCAAATCCAAGTTCAGCGGCAACGCTTGCCCCACCTGAAATGATTTGCTCTAACTGTTGAGGTGTAATGTCAAGACCACCTTTGCCGCTTGCTCCGGCAGGTACTCTTCCTGCTAACCGACCGGCTAATTTCTTTAGATTGGGAATGTCCTCAATAGTTGCATCCAAAGCCATTACTCTTACTCCGCAGTTGATGTCAAAACCTACTCCTCCTGGAGAAATTGCGCCACCTAATTCACCTGAATTAATATCGGTGGCGACTACACCTCCTATTGGAAATCCATATCCATAATGCCAATCAGCCATAGCCCATGCTTCACCAACAATTCCAGGTAAACTGGCACTATTGACCAGTTGTTCTGGACCTCTGTCATCGGCATGTTTTGCCAGGTGCTCAGGGGTGGTAATCATACGAGCATCAACTTTCATATTGCCATGGGCTTTGATTCTCATCGTACCATCGCCTTCATCGGTGAGATGGTCACGCCAATCTACGCTCATTGTATGGTTGTCAGGTAAGATGCACTTGAAGTTGTCCTCAGCAAAAGCATGCATCATTATGCATTATTGTATAGATAAGCAACATAGGCTTGAAGGGGTATGGGCGTTTCGGGGGATTGTTCCTAAAGGAACAGGTGTTAATCATGGGCCTTCCTCCTATCGACCTGGCGGTATTTCATGAGCATGGATTTACTAGAATGCAATGTAGTGTTTCAGGTCTATGGTTTTGGTCAACCGATGCAGATAGAACAACATGCGGAGACACTACTGAAGACGAATATACATTTATTGGAAAACCATTAATTGATGGTTTTTCAATGCGTGGAAAAGAATTGAAAGATGCGATGCGCGAAGCATTCTTATCATTTTTTGAAAATGTTTCACACACACGTATTGCACCATATCCTGTGCTCGCAAGATGGAGAGATGACATTCATCTAACAATTGCCAGTATTGCTGATTTTCAACCTCATGTGACATCAGGTGAAGTTGAACCTCCTGCCAATCCGCTAACCATTTCACAACCGTGTATTAGATTGACAGATGTAGATGCTGTCGGCCGTTCAGGGCGACATTTAACGACATTTGAGATGATGGCTCACCACACATTTAATCGGCCTGATGAAGGAAAATTGTATTATTGGATGGAGGAATGTGTTCAATATTGCCATCAACTAATGACGGATACATTTGGTATTGATTCAAATGAGATTACCTATGTTGAAAACCCTTGGTGCGGTGGTGGAAATGCTGGTGCCGCAGTTGAAGTGATAGTCGGTGGATTAGAATTAGCGACTTTAGTGTTCATGAATTTGTCTGAAGATGAAGATGGAGAATATGAAATTAAAGGTGATAGATATTCTGAAATGCCGTTGCAAATCATTGACACTGGTTATGGGCTTGAGAGATTTTGTTGGGCAGCTGCAGGAACACCGACAATCTACGAGGCGATATATCCAGAAACAGTAGCGTGGTTAAAGCAACTTTCCGGATTTGATACTATTGCATCAAAGTGGCCGCAACTTGATTTAGACAACTTATTGAGTGAAATGAGTCGCTTAAATGGAATTATGAACATAGAACCAGGTGTTGATGCGACAGAGTTGCAAGCAACTTTCATTCGTCGTTTGGGTGAGCGTGGAGTTGAGGTAAATAGCCAACAATTCACTGCGATTACCGAACCACTTGCCCGAATATATGCAATCCCTGACCATTTACATGCTCTATGCAATATGCTTGGAGATGGTTTAGTACCATCAAATTCCAAAGCAGGTTACTTAGCAAGAATGCTTGCGAGAAGGACATTGAGAATGCGCGATGATCTTGGTTTGGATATTAGCCTTGCAGAATTAGCAGCCCATCATATTGAAATTAATTTGGCTGGCGAAAAGATGAAGCAAACACCAGATGGCTTGTTGAAAATATTATCCTTGGAAGAAGAGAGATATATTGAGATGTTAAGAAAGGGTCAGAATGTGATTCAAACACAATTAGCGAAACTTTCCAAAGAAGCACTAGAAATTCCTGATGATATTCTTTTTAACTTGAATGATTCACATGGATTGACACCTGATATGTCAGTTTCACTTGCAAATATTTCAGGCTGGAAAAATGTCATATTAAGAACAGGATTTTCCGCTGAAATGGCACAGCGACACGCCATTATTGCCAAAGCAGCGGCAAAACAAGTAACAAATAACCCAATCGTTGAATCTATTCCTCAATTACCAAAAACAGTTCCTCTGTACTATGAAGATGTACAACAAAGAGAATTCGATGCAAGTGTATTGGCTTGTTTACCACTAATCGGCGAGGATATTCCTGCCAATGCTACGCATGGAATCGTATTAGAGAAAACATGCTTTTATCCTGAAGGTGGTGGACAAGAAGGGGATTATGGAATGCTTTCCACAGACTCTTGTAACAGAACCGTATTAGATACTAGAAAGGTTGGAGATTTGGTTGTTCATCTCACAGATGGAGCATTTGAGGCAGGAGATTTAGTACATGGTTCTCTTGATTGGAATAGAAGAAAACAACTGATGGACCATCACACTGCAGTGCATATTGTTGGTGGTGCTGCAAGAAGAATTCTTGGGCCGCATATCTATCAAGCAGGTGCAAATAAATCAGTGGAATCTGGAAGATTGGATATTACTCATTTCCGCCGTCTAAATCGAGATGATTTAGATGCCATTGAGGGCTTGGCCAATGAAGTAATTGGAAAAGTTCAAAGAACTGAAAAGACTACACTAAATCGTAAAGATGCTGATAGAAAATATGGATTTGACCTCTATCAAGGAGGTGCTCCAAAAGGAAGTGATATCAGGATTTTAAGAATTTCAGATCATGATATCCAAGCTTGTGGTGGAACTCACCACGATGAACCGGGGCAAATAGGTTCAATTCGAATAATTCGCTCTGCTGCAGTTCAAGATGGAGTAGAACGATTGCACATTGTAGCAGGACAAGCAGCGCTAGATTTCGCTAGAGAACAAGGCGAAATTCTGCGAATGACAAGCGAAATTTTTGCAGTTAGTAATCAAGATTTACCAAAAACAGCGCAACGATTTTTCGGTGAGTGGAAAGAACAAAGAAAAAGAATTGAACAGTTAGAGGCAGAAATTGTTCGCTTACGTACAAGTGGTGGCGGAGATGCAACTGCAGAAGTTGACGGGGTTAGAATTGTAATAATGGAAGCTGATGGAGACCTCAAGCAGATGACAAAGATGCTAAGAGAATTAACATTAGACTCTACAACACCAACCTTGGCTGTTTTGGGTTCTAGAGTTGGTGGTGGAAAATTGATGGTTGCGGTCACTGATGACACAATCGCAAGTGAAAAGTACAATGCGGTTGAAATTTTGAAACAAATCGCTGGGCATATCAATGGTGGCGGTGGAGGTCGTCCTACTATGGCACAAGGCGGTGGTAGTAATCCGGATGGATTGGATGATGCATTACAGGCTGCTAGGGATTTTGTTTCGCAGTGAAATCACCGCAACGAATTCAATGCCTTAACATCGAAATGAGAGACTGCTTTGCTTGCAGCCACTTCGGGTGAAAACCATGCCGCTTGCGAAATTTCTTCACTTTGCAAGACTAATTCAGACAACTTTCCATCCCATTGCGAACGGTATGTGAATGAAACAAATGATATTCCTCTTGACGAAAATATTTGCTGAGTAATAATTGGCTTATCATCTAATAACTTGATATTGAGTCCTAATTCTTCCAGCGTTTCACGAACACATCCAACTTCTGGGTGTTCATCATGATCCATATATCCACCTGGTAAGGTCCAACTTCCTCTAAAGTGTCCTCTCTCTACTTTGCCCATCAATACTTGACCTTTGGAATTGGTAATCATTACTTTTGATACCAGTCTATGAATTGAACGATAAATTGCTTCTCTTGCAATTGGATGAACTGAATTATCTGCAATAATGTCATCCTTCAATGCCCAATGTTCTGGCCATTCTATCTTTGGATAACCCTTCTCAACCGATACTGTTGTATTGGCAAAGGAAATAATCGTGGTACGTTTTTTTTCCCATTCAATCCCCATAGATTGTATTTCTTGCTGAGTTGGGAGGCGTAAAATTGGTGAGTTATCCATGCGACCTTGTTCCGGTAACTGTGGGCCTTCACCTTGCTCATTAACCAGTAATACCTGTCCGTCATGTTCGAGATGAACTACAGTATCTGGGTGGCTCATACTTCTCCCCACAATAGGCAAACTGTTTGAATCACTCGGCTTCAGAACCATCAGTTAATTGATTCTGCGAATAATCATTTTCATGATTATATGACGCTTCATCAAGGTAAGATTCTGGAATTTCTTTCTTGACCTTTGCGCCCAATGATTTCATTTGCTCGGTTCTACGTACGATGTTTCCTTTCCCCTCAACTAACTGACCATGCGATTTCTCAAATGAATCAGTAGCTTGCTTCAAACGACTACCAAGCGTTTCAAAAGATTTCAAAAATAGAGCGATTTGGTCGTGCAAACCACCAGCACTCTCGATTAATTTTCTTTGGTTTTTTGTCATTTGTTCGCGCTTCCACAAATCCTGAATTAACATTAGTGCAGTCACAATTGTCGCACCTGTAACAACCTTGACTTTTACATTTCCAGTTAGGTCTTGGTACAAATCAGGACTCATTCTCATCGCCGCTCCATAAGCACTTTCTAATGGAACAAACATTAGGACAAAGTCTGGTGAATTTACACTTTCCATGTGTGAGTAATTCTTGTCCGATAGTATTTTTGCGTGGTTCTTTATTGAACTACAATGCTTCTTCATAGCAATTTCAGCAGAATCATCATCATCTGCATTAACATATTCATCCCAGGCTTTTAGTGAGACTTTAGAGTCAATAATAATATGTCTATTTTCTGGTAATTTAATAATGAAATCAGTCCTCAATCTACTGCCATCAGCAGCGGTTTCACCTTTCT
>JABIGP010000186.1 GCA_018650105.1 Methanobacteriota archaeon | reverse complement strand
CAAATACATAGTATCGGTTGGCGTTAAAGAAAATGTTAGGCTATCCCAATCGATATCTTTACTCATCCTTTCACCAAGCCCGACATTTGTGTGGGGGCATAGACACCTTTCAAGGGTTGTGGCCAATTATTGAATGTTTTTTTCAAGAGAAATTTTGCAAGGAACAATCTGCAGGGGTGAGTTGAAGGACTGTGAGCCGTTTTGATTGTTGGAGGGAGAGTATGGTTTGGCGCGGCGAGGTCGGAATCATCAGTGGGAGATATCCCTCCACCGAGTCATTATTGGATGGCCAATCAATCTCTCGCACAGTGGTAGAACTATTTGGCCGCTGCAAAAATGGGCAATCAATTTGTTTGCTAATCGATGGCCTTTCTCCATCATTTGAAGTGGCAAGCCTTGGGGCATGGAATGAAGGTGAAGAATTACCAGATTATTTGGTTGGCAGACTTCGTAGTCTCGACGATCACGCAGATATCGTCAGTTATTCAGGACCAGTAATGAAACTAACAGATGTGGGGGTAAGGCCAACATGGCAAGTAGAGGTAAAGCAGCCATACTTAGTTCCACAACTTCGGAAAAAATTACAACAACAAGGTTGGCATATTTTTTCAGGAGATATTCCATATTTGAATAGAATATTTTTGGATTTAGATTTGGGAATGCATATTTCTGTAACAGGACAACTAATCGATGAAAGGAGTTCTGATGATGCTGATGGCAGCCGTATGAAAGCAGTAATTGAAGCAGGAGGTGTTGGTCGTTATCCGGTAGATCTCACAGTATGTTGTGAATTGTCCGACTTAATTGCAGCACAACCATTCGCAGTCCCATTCAAGGTATTTTCATTTGATTTAGAGACAAGTATTGCTCATAATACAGTTCTCTGTGGTGCTGCATGGATTGAAAATATGCAAGACGGGACGCGCCAAGAATTCACCTTCACTGGAACAGAATCTCATATTCTAGAACAGATGACATTAGTTGTTAGAGCAAATGATCCGGATATTATCACAGGCTACAATATTGATAATTTTGATTTGCCGAGATTATCGGAGAGAACCGATGTGTTGGCTAAGAAAGTTGAGTGGAGGAAAAGAGCTCAATTATTTGGTTGGGGTAGAGTGCCACAAATTGAGCCGGAGTTGAAACGTGTTAGAACTGGGCTAATGCCAAAGCGCCAATCAAATCGGGCTTGGAATCTGGCAGGTAGAGCGATAGTTGATTGCTGGTGGCAAGCAAGAATCGCTCTCAAACCACAAAGAGAAACTCTTAGTTTTGTTTCAAAATTGTTATTCCCTGATGATGATGAACGTCACAAAATGGATATTGATGCATCAAATATGGATGTTGAATGGGCTAATCGGCCCGAAGAAGTTCTTGAGTATTGTATTAGAGATGCAGCATTGCCGTTGGATATTTTAGGTGCAATCCAAGTAATTCGTCGTAAGGAAGCGGTGGCCAGTGTTGCAAAGGTCAATTTTGATACCGCTGCTAATGGAAGTACAAGTCAGTTAATCGATTCCTTGGTAATTCGTTTAGCCGATTCAAAAAACGTCGCGGTACCATTAACAGGTTCAGCAGCAGCCAAAGAAGGACAAATTACGGGCGGTTATGTGCACGATGTTGAAGCAGGATTACATCCATGGATTGCGGTATTAGATTTCAAAAGCATGTACCCTTCGATAATGATTGGCCACAATATTTGTTATACTACCAGGGTGGATTCAAGCCAAGATATTCAACCAACAGAAGATGAAATAATTCACACTGCACCTACAGGGGCCAAATTCCTACACCAAGATACTCGCAAAGGATTAGTTCCCTTATTGTTGGAAGATTTGATGTCACAAAGAGACCAACATAAGGCCGGAATGAAAAAAGCCAAAGAGGACCAAGACGACAAGGCTTTGCAATTTCATGATGCAATGCAATATGCGGTCAAAATATTGATGAATTCTTTCTATGGTGTTTTTGCATCAGGATTTTATCGTTTCACACATCGTGATTTAGGTTCATCAATTACCGCATGGGCGCGCCATAATATCAAAGCGATAATTGCCAGTTTGGAAGAAGAAGGCCATTCAGTAGTCTATTCCGATACCGATTCAATCTTTGTCCGTTCACCTGTTGTCGATGAATCAATTTCGGTGATAAAAGAAGATTCAAGTGATGAGGAAATTGAAAATTGGAAAAATGCAAAACAAGCCATGATTGATTTTGGCTTGGACATCGCTCAACGTTTCAGTAAAGATTCGGCGATATTGGAATTTGAAAAAGGCTTGTCAGTATTTTTCAGCCATGGGGCCAAGAAAAGATATGTTGGCCAAGTGGTTTGGCCAAGCGAAGAAATGCTAATACGTGGCTATGAAACACAAAGAACGGACACCTTCTCATATCTGCGCGATACGATGAAACAAATGTTCAATCATGCTTTAGCAGATGAAGGTGATGAGTTAATTCAATATGCGTTAAGTAGAGTTCAAGCGATAAAAAATAAGCATGTATCCGCTTCAGAATTAGTCCTTTCAAAGTCTTGTAAAGGCAAATTGAACAAAGATGGCAGTATTGATTTCACCAAGCATTATGCGAACCCAGACTCGATGGCACAGGTCAGAATAGCCCGCGCTTTGATAGCAAAAGGACTTGGATTTACTCCTGGAATGAAAGTTGCCTATATTGTTACAGATGCAAGTAATAGGCCAATGAAGGTTGAGCCATGGATTGAAGGCGAAGAAAATGGAGGCATTAGTGGATATGATGGATTATTCTATGCTGAACGACTTGCAGCAGCGATTGGACGTATTACTGAAGCATTTGGTTGGAGCGCCAAAGAATTGGTAGCGGGTAACCGTCAAACCTCTCTATTTTCCTTCTAATCTAATACTTGGGAAGGAAGGGCTTTTCAAACAGCAGGCATAGCAAGT
>JABIGP010000185.1 GCA_018650105.1 Methanobacteriota archaeon | reverse complement strand
GGTGAACTAAGAGATGAAATCGATGACATGCTATCTGAGGAACAAGCCTTGGATGGTACGAGAACATCATTGTTAACAGGTGGACTTCCTGTTTCCTTAGATATCAACAAAGGTATCCACGACACTCAAAATCAAACAACTGTGATTACATTACTCATACTCACAATTGTATTGTGTATTGTTTTCAAATCAATAAGACTGGGTCTATATTCCATGATTCCTGTTGCGGTAGTAATATTATGGCAACCGCTATTAATGCAAAATCCAGATGTTAGCATCAATATTTTCACAGTGATGATTGGCACAATTGTATTTGGAATAGGGGTTGATGATTCCATTCACGTTATGCATAGAATACAAGAGGAGGGTGAGACTCCTAATGGAATCGCAACTTCAATCGAAGAAACCGGTCAAACTATTTTCGAGACTACATTTACAACTATTGCAGGTATTTCTGCTGGTTTCTTAGCAGCATTCCCTGGACTTGAAAACTTCTTCATGATAATGTGTATGCTGATCTTCTTCGCTTTCCTAACAAGTGCATTCTTACTACCTTCAATATTCACACTAGAGCATACGATTAGAGCCAAAATTCGTGGCGACGAAAGTTGGATAGATTTTGGAGAAGGAATATCGCTTGCGAGTGAAATATCGATGAACCCTCTAGATGCAGTTCTAGAAGATTAAGGGGAGGGAGAAGGGAGTAAGCCCCTTTCTGTTACCTTTCGGCGACCACATTCAACTAAGCGTCCTACCTGTTACAGAGCGTGCAGCTCTATCGTAACTGTTTGGACTTGCTCCAGTGGGGTTGCTCGTCTCACCGACATCAAGGCAATCTCTGTCTTCCAACATCATTGTACACACCCTGTATCGTATCGTTTCTGCAGCATTAACCTAAACATCTCTGTTTTTTCACTTCTGCGAACCACTTGCACTATGGAGAGGGGACTTTCCTCAGAGTCGAACTCTGTCAGCGGTCCTCCTTCTCCCTCCAAACAAGGGTTTAACATCACTCATTTCAACTTCACGCAAATAGCAAAGTCCACCGCAGTTGTCAAAATTTGCTCATTGATACGGGTTCTCGCCGGGTGAACTGCTACTGTGGACACCAGAATAGTTACCTTCAGACAACACTTCCGTTTCATTACCCTTCTGAGCATTGGCGATTTCCTCCATGCTCGGTAATGATTTTGATGCCTTCTTTTGTTTCGCTGGATTAAATTTACGATTAGCGTTATTTCCATCTTTCAATCCATAAGTGATCAAACCTATCAATGATATTGAAAGCAGCACGATTATTACCAGTAACAAAGGATTGATTTCACCAAAACTAGCCACAATACCTTCGGTCTCAGCCGCGTCAATATGAACGGTTGCGGTTTGAGTACTAGGGCCATTTATTATGTGGAATTCAACCCACACAGTACCCATACGGTCAGGGGTCCATTGATGAGAGTACACCATATTTTCTCCTGCTTCGAGATTAATCCCTCTAGCATCTAGTCGTGTCCTTGCCCCATTGCTCTCAACCAATTCTAACACTAATTGGGCGCTACCTGATGCTCTTCCGTCATTGCTGATTAATACTGCTAAATCTACTGGGTCATTTGCATGTAGTCCCTTGCTCGGTTCCATTTGTGGTGTTGCAAAATTAAATTGTGCAATTCTTTGTTCGATTAGCCAGACGGATTGAGGAGCGTCTATGTCATTGAATGTCTTTGAGATTTCATGGCCCGCTTTATCCATTCCAGTAATCCATATGCGCAATTCCAAATTCTGTGAACGTAATTCTTGACTTAATTCTGCGGCCAAATTAAGTTGAGCTTTACAAGGTATTGAATCACCGCTTAATTTTCCACCAAGAACCGTAAGAGGGAGTGTCCCATTAACAACAGACTCAATGTTTAATCCAAGGCCAGCAGGATGTACTGCCCAGTTTAATTTGAGCGTGTCTGCATCCAATTGTTCATCTTCTGAAATTGTCAGTTCTATCGAAAGTTCATTCCAATCCTTTTCATCGATAACTGAATCATAAACTGGATTGTTAACGCTAACTATCTTCGGAGAGACTTCGTCAACAATGAACCAAGCAAAAGGAGTCTTCGGGCCCTTGTCAATCGCACCATTAGGTGGGTCGAATAACTCACCAGTCAAGGTAAAAGTTCCAACTTCTAAGGGCGATAATATATTCCCTGAAAAGTGTCCATTTGTGTAATCAAGTTCAACATCAGTGTCGGATATTGAAAACAATAATTCAAGCGGTTGAATCACATCTCTACCACTTCGGTACCATTCAATTCCACCAGATATCTCAATATCCGTTCTCGGTGTTATCCATTCTGCTAATCCATCAATCTCTTCACCACCTGTTGAGATTGAAAGTTCATCTCTATCAATTTGTAATTCCCCTGAAAATTTCCAATCTAAACTGGATAGATCAAAATTATTTGACTGCCCCTGATAATCATTAAGCGTTAAATGCGGTCTTCTCAATAAACTCACATCAGGATTAAATCCCCATTCTAAAGAGAAATTAACGGTAAATAATCCTTCTAACGAAAACACTTCTGACGTTTCAAGAGGAATTAGTTCACACGATTCAATATCAAGGAATATTTCCGATGAATAGCAGGTCTGGCTTTCACCAGACCAAATGATTTCAACACTATCAAAGGTGTTTCCAGATAGCGCCAAATTAATGTTTGAAATGTCACTGATTCCATTATTATCCCAAATTGAGACTTCAACGACATAAGATTCCCCTGGATGAATCCAAACATTTTCTCCTAATCCCCAGTCATTAGAAATTGAACCCAAACTAGGTGCGCCATCACTTCGTAGTTGCACATGAAATAGAGGTTCAAAGTATGAACCCGGATTTTCGAGACTATTTCCAGCAGGGTCTGCAATTTCAAGCCATCCTGAGAAAAATGAACCATCTGGAGCAAGTGAAGTATCCATGTCCAATGTATAATCTGCCTGCAGATGGGTTAAATCATCTGGTAAGATTAAATCCTTTACAATGACCTCATTTTCATTCATTGCCCCATCCATATTGAGGTCATCTGCCCAAGACCTCCATAAGTGCGCTTTAGCATGACTTGGCAGTACTGGTCTATCTGCGATTTGGAAAGTGAATTCAGTGCGTGGCGATACATCACGATGGTCGAATTGCTCCACATCTTTTGACAGCATCAGTGGTGCGATTGTATCAAACTCAAAAGTCAAATTATTGGTTGTTTCATATCCGACATCCTGTCCTTTTAGAGGTTCAAGAATAATTTCTAAATCCACTTTATCTCTTCCCGTTGGGATTGAATAGGGTAATGATACGATTCCATTTGTAACCATAGAAGAAGTGGTCATTTCCACACCATCTTCAAACAATTTGACCATGGTTTGTCCTGAACGAGGTGAAGGGCTTTGGTATACGTCTTCAAATCCGATTACAGCTTCAATATCAACCTGCTGACCTGGATTGAGGTATGGGGCAGTTTCAACTGAATGTACTCCTGTTGAAGTAACCACAGACCATGATTTTAGGGTGACGTCATTTTCTACTCCTGCCGAATTGCCAAGTCCAAAATCCTTACTCGCTGGAATCATCGGCCCTGTTGGTGCTATCAAGAATACTGTCGCCGATAATGATGATTCGTCATCCCATGATTCGGGGAATTTGAATTTATGCTCTATTTGGATATACTGTCCTGCATCAACAACTGAGATTCTACCATCAGCACCGGCATTTGTCCATAACAAATTAACTCCAGAAATTGTGCATCCTGATATGCTAGACCCGGACATGTTGAGTGACGTTAGTGGACATCTAATTGAAGAGTATTGATTTTGACCTATTAATTTCATCTCTACCGACCAACTATTTGACCTAGAATGTGATAGTGCATTAGTAACTCCTAAATTAGAGAAATCAAATACACTTTCAACTTCATACCATTCGACACTAGGAGTAAATGTATCCTCTACATTGCTAACAGTAAGTGAAACAGGTGTAACGGATGATTGCGAAGTGATTCCATCAACGGTTAATCTAACCGCCCCAGTACTACTCATTCTCACTGGCAATTTTATTTCTTTTACACCAGCGATTGGAACGATTGTCGTCAATTGATTATTTAGTGCCAATACTATGGCGTCTGTTGCAGAAAATGACAGGTCAAGATTTGTATCCCATGGAGCAAATATACCTCCCATCATCACTTCTGCGGGAGTCTCAGATGAACCAACTCTAATGGTTATCACTTCTAATGAAAAGTCGCCATTTGTAGTGAGAGCATTGTTTAATGATGTTAATTCACTCGCCGACAGACTGATTTCTTGACAGGTCAATAAGTCGGACAATGGTTTGTTAATGATCGATGTACCATCTACTGAAATTGTTGCATATGGATTTTTCATCTCAACATCACTTGCAAGAGCGAATGAAAAATCAGATACACCTTTTGACGGAAGCAATATCTCAAAGAATGATGGTGCGGTTGGTATTGAATTTGAACTCTTCCAAGAGGAACCAAATCTATGCTCGTCCTGTATTCCAAAACGTCCATCACCTGGATTATTCAAAGACCAATCTGCAATTCCATCTAATCCCACATCTATTCTTAGACCATCAGCAACAGATGTATGAATTAATTCAACATCAAATAAATCAATATTACAGGTATTGCTTGAAGTAAATTTGAATTGAACCATGAATTTTGGTGTACTTAACGATTCCATTGCATCATTTACTAGCGTATCCCATGTCTGACCACTATCCAGTGAATATTGCAATTCACAACCTGAGTTGAATACCGAATGGCTAACCATGGCACCAAAGCCAGACCTCATTCTATAGATTGGAGATAATACATCCGACGTTCCACTAATAGTGCCTGTTGCCCAAGTAGAACCTTGTAGTTGCCAACCCATTCTATATGGGTCATCGTTAAAATCTTCATAGATGGCTCCATCGAAATAAAATCCATGAATAATTGGCGCACTATTTCCTTGACCTGTCCCCATATGAATTTTCATTCTTACAGATGGATACTTTTGCCAGTCTACCATTCCCAAATCCATACTTGTTGTTTCAAAGTGAGAATATTGAGGTATTAGTTGACCTGTGGAGGCATCCATTAGACTCCAATCAAACAATGAACCTGCTGGAATAACTGCGTCCATGTACAACATTCCAAACGCCCTGTCTTCGCCCATTCCTAATGAAAGAGGACTAAATGGCTGAGATGTCCAATTGCCTTCACCAGCCGAGACTCCACCGAGCGGTTCAATAACAACATCGTCAACATTCCATCCCGTATATGTGACACTGGAATCCGTTGTTCCAATTCCAAATCTGACTTTGAAATCTGAGTTACCAGCAATGTAATTCGAAATATCATTTGTCACTTGATAAAATGCATTATCGTATACGTATGAGCTTGAATAAATTGTTTGCCATCCGCCATTTGGTTTTGATACCGAAACATATGCATGATCCCAAGATGATGATTCAACTCCTAAACGCTTCCAATACTTCAACTGCCAAGAGCCGCTACATCCTGAACAATCAAATGTCGGAGAAGTTGCCCAATAGGTGGTTCCTATATTGTTTGGATAATCCCCATTGTAGGTATAGATCCCACTGACGCCACCATGTACTCCACCGCTTAGGCCATGAGACCCGGGGGTTGTGTCACTTCCATGCAACCAACCTGGTCCAAAGGTCCAGCCTTGTTGGCTTCCTTCAAAATCCCATTCCATACCCTGTGGTAATATACTCAACGAAGAACCATTGACATCCATTCCATCATAAACAGTCCCAGTTGCATAATCTGCCGTATCATCCCATGAAAAAGCAGTAGATGTAGTCAATGTTGCAGCTTCAATATTCAAATCAAGAGATTGTATTGCCTCACCATCAGGAACTGAAATACTGACTTTTTGATTAGAACCATCTGGGAACGAACCAATCGTTAGCAAACTACTTTGGCCAATAGGAGTTGATGCGGAATTAACGGATTGGTGTTGTAAAGTTTCATTTTCTTGATTAGAAATAAGGCCAGAAAATGTGGATACTAAGAAAATGAATACCAGGGTTATCGCCGCAGCCCTACAACTAGTCTCTGCTCCCATATCCACCATACATCAATACTAGACTGAAAAGACTTTTGACATCATTTCGTTCATAACCGCATTGACATTGCGAAAAGCATCATGAACTACACTCAATACCCACTGTCCATGGCAGATGTAGAGCAACTGAAGAAAGAGGCGGGGATTGCAGCATGCTCATTCGTAAGAACTGGTATGAAAGTTGGACTCGGAACTGGCTCAACTGTAAAACATACTGTAATTGAATTAGGGCGAATGATTTCTGAAGAGGGTTTAGAAATCGTTGGCGTACCTACGTCTCTTGCAACTGAAAAACTGGCTCTAGAAGTTGGAATACCACTAGTTGAATTATCCAGTATTGATGGATTGGACCTCGTTATCGATGGAGCGGATGAATATGACCCTGATTTCCAACTGATCAAAGGCGGAGGTGCTGCCTTATTGAGAGAAAAAATTGTTGTCCAAGAATCTTCAGCAATGGTAGTAGTTGCGGATGATAGAAAGAGAGTTGATACTCTTGGAGCATTTCCTCTTCCAATTGAAATCACTCCTTTTTCAAGCAGTGCAACAATTCGTGCCTTAGGTAGATTACTTGATTGCAGAGTCAATTGCAGAATGGCAGGAGATAACCCTGTGGTCACCGATAATGGAAACTTAATCGCTGATGCGCATTGTGGACCTAGCATTACCAATCCAGTGAAAATGGAATCAGATATTCTAAACATTGCAGGTGTGGTTCAAGTTGGATTATTCAACAATATGTGTGATGCTGTTGTTTTAGCTGGCGCCAATGGCGTAGAAACTCATATCAATCAAGTTGGAAGACTTGCTTGATTAAACTCTTACACCAGTAAACAAATAACACCGTCAATGGTTAAATACGGGTTGCAAGAGGGCGGGATGGGCCTGTAGCTTAGTCAGGTAGAGCGACGGACTCTTAATCCGTCGGTCGCGGGTTCGAACCCCGTCAGGCCCGCCTACTTTCAGCAAATAGTAGTGATATTTGTTCAATTTTTTATTATGCCAATTATCAAATTTACATTTACTGGTCCAAAATTATGCGAATCTTCACTCGACAATGGATCGGGATTATCACCCTGAAGAAATAATTGGTTATTGGCAAGGATTTGATTTATCCTTTTCACAATGATTACTTTAGATTTAAACGGGTGTTTACAAACAACGATATCACCAATTGTCAGTTCTTCCTCACTAAGTTCACTGGCCTTTACTTTTTCGCCATCGGAAAATGTTGGCCACATTGAATCGCCACGAATTATTACGTGGAAATCAGACATCTCTAATCCTCATTAATTATTCAGGATGCACGAACCCAAGCGACTTCTCTACCCTTTACTGCCCAAAACATATTGTGGATTTCTTCAATTGCATCCATTAATTCTTGAGCGTGAACTGCTGAAACTTCGACTTTGCAAGCAGAACATAATTTTGCAGCCTTCCAAAAAGTATCGTGTAAATTTGGATTTGCTTCTAGGTGAACAGGCTTGAAGAAATCAGTCCACAGTACTAGTAATTCAGATTTACACTTGTGGCCTTCTTCTTCTTTGATAGCTGCGTATCGGCTCATTGTGTTTAGGTATGCTGCCATTGCAGGTGCATCAGAAGTATCTGGGCACTCTAATGTAAGCATTTTATTTGTCATTGATTGCACTGCTTCCGCAGCGATTCTTGCGCTTGCGGGGTCATAGACACCGCATGGTCCATCACAGTGTGCTTCGGCTTCAATTGTTGGTAACTCGTTAGTCATTAGATGGGCTAAGGCGATTCGCTTATTGAAGATACGCTTGCAAAATTTTTCATTTTTGAAACTAAACTCATTGATGTATCGTGGTACCTGCTTCTCCGCGAAGTGCCTTCATTGCATCACCAGGTTGGCATAATATTGCCTTACATTTCGGATTGTGCAGTGCTGCTTCCATCAAACTTCCAATTTTTGGACCCATTGAACCTACTGGAAATTCATTTTCCTCCATAAATTTCTCACATTGATCAATCGTTAACGAATTATGGCTAACTTCTTCATCACTACCAAATCCTGTTTTGACACAATCAATGGCTGTTGAAATAATCAACGCATCCGCCTGTAATTCAATTGCTAACAGCGACGATAGGCGGTCTTTGTCGATAACTGCAGGTACACCAACATAGTGATTGTCTTTCTTGACAACTGGAATACCACCGCCTCCACCACAAATAACAACCGCCTTTAGTTCAACTAATTTTTGAATTACTTGAAGGTCTAATACTCGCATTGGCAGTGGGCTGGCAACAACTCTTCTTGGACCTACGATAGTTTCAGCAATGTCCCAATCTGCGCTCATTACCACTTCACTTTTCAGTACTGGTCCAACTGGTTTGGTAGGAAACTGAAATCCTTTATCTGCGCCATTAACCTCTACTCTAGTCAATACTACAGCCGTTCTTTCTGGTCTTCTTCTTCTCATTAGAATAGAGTCTAGATTGATTGACAATGAATGACCAATCATTCCTTGTGTTGCTGCAACCCAGCTATCCATTTCTTGGTCTTGTTCAACATCTAATGCCAGCAAATGTCCGACTTGAGGTCCATTTCCATGCGTTAGGATAACTCCCCACCCCCCTTCAAGTAGGTCGATGACATCGCTCATCACATTAGCAAGAACTTGCGAACTCTGTTGCATATTTTCTCCTGACGGAGATGATAGTGCATTGCCTCCGATAGCATAAACCGCAATTTGTCGCATGTCATTAATCCACAATACTCAGTATTGACACTTTGCCATAGATGATGAGTTATTGACTAATTCTTGCACTGTTTTTCAATTACCATTGAGAAATCATTAGGGTGAACTTGAATTACGATGCGATGTAGGAAGAGCCGGTGCGAATATGGTGAAGACCATCTTTATCGGCGATGTCCAAGCCGGAAATTATGACGGACAAGAGGTTGAATTGATGGGGTGGGTGAAGCGTAGCCGTGGATCCAACAAAATCAGATTCATAGTATTACGAGATTCCACTGGGGTGATTCAGTGTGTTGTCAAAAGAGATGCTGTAGGAGACGACTCTTTTGAAGATGCAAAGGGAGCACTTATCGAATCTTCAATAATTATCACCGGAATGATAAATGTCGATGAAAGGGCAGATGGCGGCCACGAAATGGTTGCTACTTCTGTTGCTATTGTCGGTAGTGTAAACCCAGAAAAACCATTCCCGATTACTGAATCTGCAATGCAAGCTGCTGATGGAGGAGAAACTGAATTTTTACTCGATAACCGCCACCTATACCTTCGAACATCTCGTATGACGACGATGTTACAGGTTCGCAGCACAGTATTTGGTGCAATTCATAATTATTTTAGAGACCTTGACTTCACCGAGTATCAAGCACCTAACTTTGTAGCAGGTGCTGTAGAGGGTGGTTCTACTTTGTTTGAAGTACCATACTTTGGAAGGAAAGTATATCTGACTCAATCATGGCAACTATATGCTGAAGCAGCAATGCCAGCCCTAGAAAGGTTGTACACAATAGCGCCATCATTCCGTGCAGAAAAATCACGTACTAGAAGACACTTAACTGAATTTTGGCATGCTGAAATGGAAGTTGCGTGGGCGACAAATAATGAGATAATGTCTCATGGTGAAGGAGTTGTTAGAAAGATTGCAAGTGACCTCATTGAACATCGTTCTGATGAACTAGAAAGCATTGGACGTGATCTAGACTTAGTAGCAAGATATGCCGATAATCCATATCCTCGAATGAGATATGATGAAGCGGTTGAAACATTGCAAGGAATGGGCGTAGATATTGAATGGGGCCAAGACCTAGATTATTCAAAGGAGAAGGTATTGACTCAGGACTTTGAAGTCCCTCATTTCCTAACTCACTATCCGAAGATTGCAAAGCCATTCTATCACAGAGTTGACCCTGATGAAGACAAATATGTTCTATGTCACGACTTGTTAGCACCTGAAGGATATGGTGAAATTATTGGTGGTGGCGAAAGAACTTGGTCTGAAGAAGAGTTACTTGCTCGCCTTGATGAAGAAGGAACTGATAGGGAGGCTTACCAATTTTACATAGATACTCGTTCTTATGGAGGCGTACCTCATGGTGGCTTTGGACTGGGTGTTGACAGAGTTTGCTCATGGTTAACTGGTGCAGATCACATTAGAGAAGTGATCCCGTTTCCAAGAGATTCAAGAAGAGTTTCGCCTTGAATCAAATTAGTGGTTCTCCGCAATGCGGGCATGGTAACCCAGGAATAAACTCCCCAAGCATAAATCCACAATGCGGGCAGAAAGAAGAAATAAAACTGTCATCAATACCATTCATGGTAACTGCTATTAGAGGACAATATTATCAATTGTTGCCCAAAAACCCCTTAATTTATTGCATTTGTTATTAATTCTAATACTATTGCAAGGTCTTTTTCTTCTACGACAACATCAGCATGTTGCTTTGGCTTATCATCCCATGGATTGAAGCATATCGCTAATGATGATTGTGAAAACATTCCAATATCGCCAGCAGAATCACCTACCGAAGCCGTTCTCTCTTTGCTAATTCCTAATCTTCTCTGCAGCATTTTTACAACCGCACCTTTTCCATTCATTTGTACCTGATAACGCCCAAAGTCGTCCAACAAATTCTCACCACTTGGCAACATTTTGCCAACTAGCCATCCATTGGTAAAAACATGCAGTTTAGTATCAAAACCTGAACTAAGTCGATTACTGGTATGGCGGTCAATTCCTCCCCAACGTTTTTTCCATTTCTGCTCACTAGGGAATTGAGCTGCAATATCCCGTGCAGTTTGTTGTAAGCCACCACTTACAATAGCGACTGCGAATCCTTTTTCAATTAGTATTGCAATTAATTTCTTATAATTTTTCATCATTGGGACTCCCAATAAATGGCCGCGCATTTCAGAATCGGTCAATGGATTTTCTAATTCACTCCTACTGCCTTTGAGCAGAGCAATATCTAACTTGATCCAATCCCATTCATTCAGTAATCCTTGATTATAAAGTTCAAAGGATTCATCATTATTCACTCCCAACTGATCATAAACAAATTGCCAAGTTGAGAGATGGTCAACCAATACTCGATCCATATCAAGGCAAACCAAACCAGTGTAATCTTTCATTTCATCACCCACTCATTTAGGAAATCATTCCCTGTTCTTCCAATCATATTGCGATTGTATTTGCTCTGCTTGTTTGCCCATAATGTAGAGAATTATTGCTACCATCATTGCGAATAACCCAATCATTGTCATAGCAATAACAGATAATGTGACTCCAATAGAAGTTGAGTTTAACTCATCAAATGTATCGACAACATTACCTGACAATTTATACCCTAATACAAATAATACAATCCCAGGTATTCCAAATAAGAACAGTGGATGCTTAGATTCTAGCATCCAATAGAATAATTGAGCAAAACGACTTGCAGTTGCAAGTGATTCTTGTTGAGGCACTCTTACTTGTGAATGTGAATTTACAACTCTAAAGCGTATGTTTTCTGGTAAATCCATTGCATTAGCAAGCGGCCCAATATCGCATAAAGCACGAATCCCAGCGGGTGTAACAACCAGATGGTTAAATCCTATACTTGACAATACTACTTCTTCAGGTACAATTTGCTCATCGCCTAATTCATCAACAGAAATATGGACGTCCCAATTATCACGCGCCCTATTTACTGTCAATGGTAAATCTCGCAATTTCCAATTTGGTGTGACATGAATCATTAATGTAGTTGCAATTTCTTTCAACGTACAATTTGCCAAATAATTGACTACGCTAGATGTTTCCATCTTTCCATTATAATTTAATACGGGGCAATTAATCTCAGATGCCAATTCAATAGTTTCATCGTTAGAACCTAAATCTAGGAATATAACCTCATCAGAAATTGCGCGGCAACGTACGATAAGGGAAATGACTCGCAATTCAATATCGCGACCCATCAATATCACACGTAACTCGTCGCTCACGAAACCTCTGCATATTTCTTCCTCTATCAATTCTCTCTCAAAAAACAATACACATAGTTGATTCTTCACATATTTATTCGGTACGGTTGCAAGGTTGTGGGATTAGTTCTTCAATGAATAGCCTCACGATAATTCATGTTGCAGGGGCGGGGCATAGGCGTTGTGATTCCTGCGCGCAATGAGTCCAAGCATATTGGGCAGGTTCTATCAACAATTCCTTCCTTTGTAGACCATGTGGTGGTCGTTGATGATGGGTCTGAGGACGATACTGAAAAGATTGCACTTTCAACGCATTGCTCAGCTGAATTGTCTATTGTAAAACTGGATGGTTTAGGTGTTGGAAAGGCAATTGATTCTGGTCATCAAAAATTACTAGAAATATTTGCTGATTCAAAATTTGTTAGTGCGGTGATGGCTGGAGATGGCCAGATGGACCCTGATGATCTCGAGGGTTTGGTGACTTGCGTCATTTCAGGCAAGGCTGAATATGCCAAAGGTGACCGTTCAAACCATTCTGATGGTTTGCGCAGTATGCCTCTAATTCGCAGACTAGCAACAGTGTTATTGTCATTTTTCACTACATTGGCGGCGGGTCAAACAATATCCGATTCGCAGTGTGGATATACTGCAACAAGTGACAAGGTGCTACGCAGTTGGGACTGGGAAAAATCTTGGAGCGGCTACGGATATCCAAATTTTTGGATTATTCAGTTAGCAAAACATGGCTGGAAAATAGCACATCACCCAGTTCGTGCAATATATGGGGATGAAATTTCTGGAATAAACAATATTTCATTCTTCATCAAAGTCGGTATTATGATGACTATAGAACATCATGCTAGAAACTTATTTTGGCTATTTTCATTCAAGGTAACTCCACATACAATTTTTGCATTTATTTCATATTTTATTGGATGGATAGCCATTATTCCTGGCATCTCAACTGATTTAGAAAGGGAACTGGTGCAACGAGGTGTGTCGGTATTCATTATCGTCTTCTTTGCATGGTTCTGTGCGCACATTTTTGATAGGAGGGCTGTAGTCGTCAAACAACAACTGAGGAATATCAACTCAATTAGCAAAGCAGATAATGCTGCAAGGAGAGATTTCAATGCGTAGACATGATAGAAGGAAAAAACCGAGATTCGCTCATGTACGGCATATTTTGGTTGGCAATAAGCCTGATGCAAAATTATGTTTGGAGGCAATCCAAGATGCAAAAAAACCCCTTAAGATCTTCAAAAAATTGGCCAAGCAATATTCGACATGTCCAAGCGGTTCTAAAAAAGGAGACTTAGGAGAATTTATTGAAGGTCAAATGGTTCAAGATTTTGAAGAAGAAGTTTGGTCTATGCAACCGGAAAGTGTGCCTCGAAGATTTATCAAGACGCAATTTGGATATCACATTATTTGGGTTCATTCAATCACACTGCCTGATGATGATTGATGAAATTATCAATACAAAGCCCTAGTTGAGCAAAGAAGTGGGCGTACCAAGATTTGAACTTGGGTCCAAGCGTCCCAAACGCCCGAGTATAGGCCAAACTAACCCATACGCCCTTGGTTCATTGCCACGGCCTTTACCATATGAACTTCACTCAAGGAGAGTCCAGCGGTTTTCACTTATTCGAAGCAGCATGCCCTGTGTTTCTGCCATAGAAATCAAATCTTCTGCAGCAATGTCGCTATTTTTTGTTGCGATCAATGAAGATAGTCTCTGTAATGTAATTTCGCCGTTTTCATCAGCCGATTGTTGTACCCACTTTGCCATCTTGAATGCCTGTGGCTCTGAATGAGAAACGAGTTTATCAGTCGACCTCAACTTATCTCTCAAAGTATCTCTCAATTCAGCGGGAGTGTTTGCAATTGCTACTTCCATTCTCAATTCTGCATCGGAATTTACTGTCGCTACAATTTCTGCAGTTTCACCAATTTTATTACCACAATGCGGGCATTTTTTGTAACGGCCATTTGAACCGTGGCAAATCCTACATGCATTACAGCGAACAACGACCCATTGTTTCTTCGTCATCATTCTCAATCCTAATCAAGTCTTTATTAATTTAGATTGAGAAATCTGTGTCACCTGCACCACCAGACCTTCTACCTCCAGGTCTCATTGCAGGTGCTGCTGGAGCCTTTACCTCTACACGATTAACTGCAGAATCTGATGCTTGACGAGTTAATCCACCTCTAATTGGGCCAGTAGCAGTATTTGCTCCAAGTGATAATGAATTCGGTAATATCAGTGCAGCCATTGCCACTCCATGATGGTCTCCAGCTGCAGTAACTTCATCAACCGCTAAGTCAAAAGTAATAACTTCTAAATCCCTACTTGCTAATCTTCTTTGTAAATTACGCCTTAGCAATAATGATGTTTCGTCATAATCCAAGTTGGTTGAAATCGTTGCAACAATTGCACATTCATCACCTTCAGGTGTTTTACAAGAAGCCCATGCTACTCCAGCGCATGCACTGGCTCCACTCCAAGCAAATGATGTCGCCAAATGACACTCTACTAAGGACCCCATTGGCAGTGATTGCGGCGCTGTTGCTTCAAACCCTAAGGGTAACATCGCACCTTTTACTTGGATTAATCGTGCATCACCCAATCCCAATTCAACCAATCCTTGGTCAAACGCATCTTCCTCGTTTTCTCCCCAAGGAGCAACGGCGGTCATCAACCATCCTGGGCAAGCGGCAGAGGATTGAGAAGGGTTATCTGAAGAGTACATGTAATGGCAGAGGTGCAACAGGTTCATGAATAGAGTGGTCATACCAGCACTGTGGAACTACTTTCAAAGCGAATGATGGCATTGCCAATCATTGTACTCTCTGCCATCATATTTGGCAAATATGTAATTGTCACTTCGAATTATTATTTGATTTTACCAGCTTTGCTATTTTCAATAGTTGTAGCATTAATATTTTCAACTATTTCAGTGGATAAGAAAAGTCATTCTCATTCATCAACCGCAGGAGTAAGTGTTGTACCAACAACTGCTAATGTCGGCAAAACAGAAAAAATTGACGATGTTGATTCTGCAATCCCAGACCCAATCCAATCTGGTTATGATATTCCTTTAATGTGATTACATCAAGCGAATTGTTTCCAAATTCTTTGGAGCATAGGTTCTACATTTGTACCTATCACGCAATGTTCTACCAAGTTCGTTACATTTGAAATAATCACCGTGATGGCAGATAATATTTTGCGGCTTTGGATGAATTTGATCTACGAATTCTAATAATTGTCTGCGATCTGAATGGCCCGAGAATCCATCAATAGTCAACATTTCACAGCCGACCTTTACGATTTCAGTTTTGCCATTAATGACCATCGGAACTTCTCCAAAGCCTTTTTGCAATCTTCTTCCAAGAGTTCCTTCCGCTTGGTAACCCACGAAACAAAGCGAATTTCTATCTTCATGTGCCCAGTGCTTGAAATATTCCATTACCGGACCACCACTCATCATTCCAGATGTTGCCAAGACAATACATGGTGAGGAGTCGTGGATAATACTATCACGTAATTCTCTACCCTTTACCGGCCTAAACCATTCACTTGTGAATGGGTTTTCTCCATCATCTTGCAGCAAAGATTTGCGCAGACTACTAGTGAGATAATCAGGGTGCGCTGCATGAATCGCAGTAGCTTCTTGTATCATTCCATCAAGCCACACCGGTACTGGTTTTACTGCACCAGAACGGAATAATTCATCGATTGCTATCATCACTTCTTGGCTGCGACCTACTGCGAATACAGGACAAATCATTTTGCCGCCACGTCTCAAAGTTCTGGAAACAATATCTTGCAATTCTTGATTCGCTTCTTGACGACTTGGCTGATAATCTCCTGATGCACCGTATGTTGATTCCAATACCAATGTTTCAACGCGTGGGAACCGAGTATTTGCTGCATCGAATAACCATGATTTTTCGTATTTTTGATCTCCGGATAATACAATGTTATGCTTTCCATCACCAATGTGTAAATGTACTGCAGAAGAACCCAAAATATGACCTGCATTTGAGAATGTTAGCTTGACATCAGGGGTTATTTGAGTAGTTTCTCCCCAATTTACGTCGACTACATGCTTCATACAGGTTCGGATATCTTCCATATCATATGGGCATCTTTTTCCTTCAGAACCACTAACTTTCAAATAATCTGTTTGCAATAATAGCATCAAATCACGAGTTGGGGGGGTACAATATACTGGACCCTTATATCCATATTTGAATAGCACTGGAAGCATTCCTGCGTGATCCAAATGAGAATGTGTCAAAACAACCGCATCTAATTTTTCAATCGGTAATGCCTCTGGTGCAGTGAAGTATGGCATTGGATCGGTATCACTAGCAATATTCACTCCAACATCTATCATCACTCTGGATTCATTGGTCGTCACATAGTGACAGGCCCTTCCGACTTCTCTATACGAACCAAGTGCTGTCAATCGAGCCCATTGCTGACCTGGCCTTGTTGGGCGGTAAATGTTGAGGCCGAAATCCTTCAATAATTTTCTTCTTTCTTCATGATTAGCTTGTCTATATCCTCGGATATCATGCACTGTCTTTGAATGGATTGGTGGAGTTCTTTCCACCTTTACCAGCCATCCGCTTTTATCTCTTATTTGTTTTAGATTTACACCCTTGCGCCCAATTGCATTTCCTGGTTTGTCACACTGGATAATCAATTCTCGGAAACATTGATCAAAATATATTTGATTAATATCTACATCCTCAGGAATTATTTCTTTGATAACTTTCAATGTGTCCTCTTCGGACATCATGATACTTTCATCCGGCCTAAGAATTACTTTCTTCTTGATGGTCTTTGATATCTTTCCGAGGAATCCTTCACCACCAGTAAATCTTTCCAGCATGGAAGTAACGATGACAATGTCACCGGCTTCTAGGTCAACTGAATAATCCACTGCCTTTGGAATTATCTTGGCTATTTCGTCTTTTATTTGTTTAAATGTTTGGCGCATTTATTCACCCGCTCCCGCTCCGCCCAATGTAATGGCAGTTCCTATAGAATTGCAACTTATTGTTGCGGGAATCGGAAAATATCACTTGAGAAGTTTAGAAATCTCTTGTTGTGATATCTGTTGGTAGCCGTCTTTTGCAGTAATTACTGCCAAATCCATGCCGTTACCGGAGGCTGCATCACGCTGCCCCGATGCATGAAGGGCGCGTGCCGCGAGTTTCAATGCTTCGCTTCGACTCATACCTTCTTTGAAATTGTCTTCTAAGACACCATACATATACGGAGAGCCTGAACCTGTAGCGCAATACTTGTCAGGAATAGAACCTCCTGCAGAATCAATTGAGTATACATGGCTACCATCTTCGTCTACTCCAACAATGAGTAATTGTACCCAATGAGGTCGTCCAACAAGAATATTTGCGGTAAGTGTTGCTGCACCCTTGACAGTCATTGACTGTTGGCGACGTAATTCGAATAGAGAAACTTCAGCAGAAAGTGTTCTTGAAAGGGATTGGGCATGACCTACCAAACCTGCAGTTGTTAAGGCAAGATTGTTACCAATCTTGAATAACTTCTGTACACTTTTGTTTGCGATAAAGTGTCCCATTGTAGCTCTGTGGTCAGCACCAACAACAACTCCTCCATCAAAAGTAATCCCTATTGTGCTTGTTCCGGTCTTTACGACATTCGGTGGTGTGTCCATCATCATCAATCATCCTCGGTGGCGACACCTATTGAACTTTGAGCCGCAATCTGCCCCTATCGGTGAACCCTTATCAACCCCGCGAAAAGATTGGATGGAAGAATACGGTCTCTAATCAGCATTATCTGAGCGAAAGATAGGGAGGGGTTCTTGAATCGTCGCCGTCCCCACCAAAACATGGCGAGGAAGAATATTGAGGAGGAGGACACTCACCAATATTCTCTTGATGCTTTTTCAGATCTTACAAAAACTTCGCAGAGTAACGACTCAACCAGCGAAATAGAAGAAGAAATTTCTATTCCCGTAATGCCTATGCTGGATGAGAATGGTAGTGATGATTCCAATAATGTCATTGAAAATGCAATTATTCAACCAGTTGTGGAGAGTAATCCTCTTCGTTCTTTTGATATGCCAAGTTCTCAAGATAGTGTTTCCAGAACAACTCCAAATACCAAATTGCTATTTCATGACTTGGATAAATTGTACCCAAACCCACCGATAAAAGACGATTCTAATGGTTTGGTTATTCATAGAGCAGTATTGCACGATTTAACTGGTGTGGGAGCATTAATGGATTGGCTTAGTGACGGACATGGAGCAATTGTGGAAATGAGTCGATTGATGAAGAGAGAGGTTGAATTTACCACTGCACTAGACCAACTCAATATTTTCATAGAAGGAGATTTAGGTGGACAAATAATCCAAATTACTGACTCTAGATTGATGTTTCTTCCACCGGGATGCAGGGGGCTAAAGGGCGTTGACAATGAGGCATTTGCAGTAGACGCAGATGATTTAGGAAAGAGGCGTTTGTGATGGAACCTCAAGATGTTAACATTCCTTGCCCTATTTGTTCAATCGAGGGTGAAGTGAAGATGATAGCCCATGTTGATGAGATTCCATATTTCGGTGAACACACACAAGTTACCGTTCTTTGTAATTCCTGCGGCTGGAGACAAACTGATTTCATTCCTGCGGAGGGGAAAAAATCTGGTGCGTGGAAAATTGTCATAGATAACCCTGAAAAATTATTGGCAAGGGTTGTTCGTTCATCATCCTGCACAGTAAAGGTTGATGAATTGGATTTGGTAGTCAATCCTGGAAGTAATTCAACCGGATATGTTTCAAACATTGAAGGTGTAATGAATCGCTTTATTGATGTGATTAATATGGTTCTACGCGATGTCCAAAATGAAGCCCTGCAGCATGCTGCGGGAGAAATTGAAGAAGGACTTGAAGAAACAATGGAGGCGATTAGTAAATTGGAAAATATGTTATCCACTATTGGGGGATTAAAGGAAGTTGGTTCACAGCCGGTTACTTTGGAATTACTAGACCCTAATGGACATTCAATGATCATTCACGAAGATGCTGTAGAGAGAGAATTGAGTGAAGAAGAATTAGTAGATTTGCCAGTGGGTCCAGACCCACCAGTATTATCTAATGATGACTGATTCACAGTGCATCTGTAGCAAGGAAATCACTGACCAAATGCGCAGTTTGGTCTCTCATTTCATGAAGATTACCGAGCCATGCTAGTGCCCTATCAATACACAATTGTTTCATTTCTCCAGCCAATAATTTTCCAGACCTGTAATCAGAATTTATTTCTGCCAAATAGGAGTCATCATCTTCAAAGAAATACATCATATACTGGTAAGCGACGTCAATATCCGGATTGCCACCTAGTCTTCTGTGTTCTTCAATTGTGGATTGACCACCGGAAAATGCTCTCTTTATCTTTTTCTCAACCGAAGATAGATCATCCCTCAAAAACAATGTTGTTTTTGGCTGACTGCTACTCATTTTGTCCCCTGTCAATCCAACGGCAAAATGATGGTAGGTTGAAGAAGGCGCAAGTAAACCCATCCCTCCCAATTTACGCTCATATTGAAGTAGGGCCATGCGTATTTTCCCCTTATCACCTTTTGTAGCACTCGGAACATGTACTGTTCCTTGTTTTGGGCTCGACATAATATCTGAAAAACCGAGATTAACTAGACATGATACAATTCCATCAAAAATTTCCTTAAGTCTGGCTTTATCCATTCTACCATTCGGCAATTGTCCCAGTATAGCGGCGTTTTCTTCTTGGACAGAAAGTCCAATAATTATTCCAATTTTCGCATCCTTAACATTAAACCAATTGGTTTTTCCAGCCAAACCTCTGGTCAAGCGAAGATGGGGGTCTTGGTCAACTCCCACTGGTACAACGATAGGTCTTAGTCCACCGTAATCATCCGTTTGTGGGTGTAATATATCTCCAACTTGAACCAAGGGAGCTTGAACATGTGCAAGATTGGTTTCACCATTGAATCCATAAATAGATTCAAACTCATTTAGGTTCGTTCTTTTGCCCAATTGGAAACCCATTCTTTGAACGATTGGTCTTGATGATTGGAAGTACACATTTGTCTTTTCAGGGTCCAATCCAAGAGCAGCATAGTTAGCAATGTACTCGGCCAATGCAATTTCACGACCTTTGCTCAATGAGACACCTCTAGTTGCTTGACTTTCTAAATCTGCAACCGCAATTGTCACATCACCTCCATTTTGCTGAAACCATTTTACCTGGTCAATTACCATTGAATGCCCCATATGCATCTGACCGCTAGGCATTAACCCAGTCAGTACGCCAAACGGATCTCCTGTTTTTTGCGCATCTAATACCATATCTAAATCACGATGTGCGAATACAATTCCTCTTCGGTGAAGTCGCGATGGAGAGGGCATCTGGATATTGTCCATTGATGAGAGTCCGAACTGCTCAATAATTCGGCTATAGTCGGTAGATTGTGCACTACCCCATGGGTCGATTACTAAATCTTCGCCACCCATATCCATTGCCTCTATTTCATTGGCGACTTCAATTAGGCATCAAGCCTTCGCATTGAGATGAGTGAAAATTACCCTTTTTTAGGGCTCTCTGTTTCTACCAACATTCCAATATCATCACGCTTTAGCAAATACAACATTCCCAAAACTGTTGAAGATGCAATCACAATAACCGAGATTGGCAACCAGATTGAATATCCATCGGATAATCTTGGCTCTACTAGCCAAGTAAATTTAATTGAATCATAATCAGTAAATCCCTTTGACCATAGGAATAAATCAGATGTTTGATGTGATGCTATTGTAACAGCGGCTGTGTGATTGTTCCAAAACTGTGAGCGCCCAATTACATCATGATCACTTGATTGTTGTGAAAAATGAATCTCCACTTTGTGACCATTTAAAACAGATAGATGCAGATATTCTCCACTGTGCTGGAACCATCCTTCTGCACTATTCCTAGCACCTGCAATATTGGGTAGGGTTTTGTTGCCTAATTCCAAATCTATTATTCGAATTTCACTAATATTGACTCCATTGGTATCAATCTTCCAAGTGATTGGAACATCCCAAGCATCAGGTGCAACTGAATTACAAGATTCTTCTTGCAGTGACTCAAAATATAGAATTGTTTCATTTTCTTGCTGCACTAAATCATCGATGAATTCATAGCATCTATCAACAGTCCAATAAGACCAACTTTCGCCCCAAGTAGTCAGCCATGCATCAGCATCATCATTGAGATAATTGGCGATGTCGCGGTCATATCTAATACTAGCATCATCTACTCTTCCAATCCAATATAAATTGACTAAGCCACCTTCTTCCACTGCATCAATAACGGTGTCAATTGAACCAACTATTTGTTCCAAACTGCCACCTCGGCGGCCAAGGTTATACCAATCCCAAAGATCCACTGGGACGTCTTGGGAGTCATGCCAAGCACTTTCTTGCAAACCATTATTGTCGCCATGAACTGTCAATCCTTGATTAGCAATTATTTCATGCTGTGACATCGTCAAACTGGAAGGTGTATAGGTTGAAATCGCATTACTACCCCACTTGCTAGCATTTATTTTTGTCTCAATGTACTCTTTACATTCTATTGCCATTGCACCAGGATCTAATTTCCATGACAAATGTAGCATTTGATAGCATCCAAATTCATCTCCACTTTCCAACCTATCATCAGCGAGTGAAGTGGTTAACCAACCATCATCATCCCATTCTAATTCAGCTAATGCAGTTGGACTCCATGTCACGCTAATCATTGTTATGAGAACAAAAATTGTTAGGAGTCTCGAGCCTTTTGTCATCTGATTCCCCTGCCTAGTGCTCATGCCATCCCCTATTCATTATTTGCACTGAAAAATTTGCTAATTCGGCCAAAAGTGGGTTGCTGAAGAATAATTAGAGGTAACACTCAAAGGCAAATAGTTAGAGGCAAAGGCATGCAACCAGACACCCATCTTGTTCAAGCATGGGAAAGTTTGCGACAGCATTGGATTATTCATCCCTCTAGTAAAGGGATTCCTAGGACCCCGATTTACAGTTTTCTAAGATTGGTATTGCCTCCACTCATTCGCCCCCTACTGCGATTACGTATTCGTGGCTCACACCATATTCCTCGCAAAGGAGCAACAATTCTTGCAGCAAATCATCTATCACATGTAGACCCATTATTGGTCATTGTTGGTTCTAGAAGAACAACACATTATCTAGCAAAAGATGGCCATTTTAATAATCCAATGTTACGCACAGTAATGCAATCAACTGGACAAATTGAGACTCTTCGTGAAGAGGGAGGGAGTGGTGCATTGTCTAGTGCGGCTGATATTTTAGTAGCCAATAGAGCATTGGGTATTTTTCCAGAAGGAACTCGTTCAAAACGTTCCGAGTCGCCGTTCCTACTGCCTGGAAAAACCGGTGTCGCTAGACTGGCTGCATCATATCCTACTTCTGTTGTTATTCCCATTGCACTAAATGGTACACGACAATGTATGCAGCCGCAACATCATAAATTCCCGCGCTTTTGGAAACGCTTGGACATTCATGCAGGTGAAGGAATTACTTGGTTACAGTGGCTAGCAGATCCTGCTGGAGGAGATATGAATTCCGAGTCCCTTTCGGCAATCGCTCAAGGAGAAGAGCACGAAATAAGAGCCGCATTGGCCAAGTTATATAGGAAATTTACCGACCAAATAATGGGTTCAATTACTGCTCTAGGTGCGCCATAAATAATCAAAATATTTCTCAGAAATGATTACTTAAGGCATGCACACCTCAATACTTGATAAATCGTTGACGATTTGATATTTTGTGAGAGAAGTTGACACTGCAATTGGCATCCTGACATTGCCAAAGGAATTACCGAGTGAAAGAGTAAATGCGGAATTGAAGGGAATTACGTTATTCAAAGAAATAATTGACTCTTCAAAATTATGGAAATTAAATGATGCAATCGCAAAAAGACCAATAGCACACTGCCGAGTTGGTGATTATAAAATTGCGCTAGATCCGTTTGAAACACTTGAAAACTGCTATTTCGCGAGAAACTTCCATTTGGTATTGTCCATCAATGGTCGTAGAGTTTGTGTTGTGGAATCGCACAATTCAGATGTAGCCTATATTGATTCATTAATTAGTTTGTTACTTCTAGGAAATGCAAGATGGCCAACAGAATTAACTCCAAAGACATTGACAGAAATTGTTGTAGAACAACGAATCATTGATTGTGAACTGGGATATATTTCTCATGCAGAAAAAGCACTAGCTTCATTTACGGCAGAAAATAAAAGCGATTTGCTAGATGCATTAAGCAATATTGAAAAGGGAAACTCGCAAGATGGTTTGGCCTCAATATTAGCAATTGCACGACTAAAATATGTATGCGCAGGATGGTCGATGAGTCATGTTGTTAATCAAATCAAGCCCTTTGTTAGCGCATGCAATCCTAAACAAATAAATCAGTATTTTGAAAATCCATTTGAACCTTCAGACCGAATATTCCTGGAAAATATTATTGGAATTGCAACTATTTGAATCGGTAATCCTCAAGTGCTGCCAATGCTGGCTTTGGAATGGCGATAGTATGCAGACCTACCTAGACCTAATCCGAACAATCCTCGACAAGGGTGAGGACAAAGGTGACAGAACTGGTACTGGCACAAAATCTGTTTTCGGACATCAGATGAGATTTGACTTATCTGAGGGCTTTCCGATGGTCACAACAAAAAAACTTCACCTAAAATCAATCGTCTATGAATTATTGTGGTTTCTAAAGGGAGATACCAATGTAAAATACTTACAGGATAATGGTGTCAGAATTTGGAATGAGTGGGCTGATGAAAATGGC